>CAZMVK010000062.1:0-18576 GCA_964569545.1 uncultured Bdellovibrio sp. | reverse complement strand
GGCAACCGCAAAGGTCTGTTTGATCAGGATATAAAGCGAGCTCAGTGTGGAGTGCTGATGCATTCGAGTTTGGTGCTGACGACAGAGGGATTGCCGTTGGGGTTTTCAGCTAAAAAATTCTGGAATCGCGATAAGTTTAAAGGCATAAAAGCAATTTACAGAAAGAAAAATGCCACCAGAATTCCAATTGAAGAAAAGGAAAGTTTTCGTTGGATTGAAGGTGTTCGAAATTCAAATAATTTATTAAAAGAACCTGAAAGGCTTGTTCACATTGGTGATCGGGAAGCTGACATTTATGACTTATTTTATCAAGCGCAACAAGATAATAGCAATTATTTAGTTCGCATTAAAGTGGATCGTCGTACTGAAAATGAGGTAACAACAATAAATCAGGTCCTTAAAAAAGCAAAATCTAGAGGGCAACATACAGTTACTTATTTTGATAAAAATGGCGCAAAAGTAGAAGCTCTTTTAGATATCAAATTCGAAGAAATTACAATTAAACCTGCATTTGGAATTAAAACAAAAAAATATCCTGATATAACAGCTGTTTTTATTCATGCCAAAGAGATATCCAAAACCGGTGGAGAACGCGAACCAATTGAGTGGAAACTCATTACCAATATACCTGTTAAATCTATTGCTGATGCGGCTGAAAAGCTTCACTGGTATTCATTGCGCTGGAAAATTGAAGTTTTTTTTAAAATTTTAAAATCTGGCTGCAAAGTAGAAGATGCAAAGCTCAGGAAAGCAGAGGCTCTTTGTAAATTGATTGCCATCTATAGCATAATGTCTTGGCGAGTTTTCTGGATAACAATGTTAAATCGTGAAACTCAGAACTTGTCGCCCAAGTTAGCTTTATCAGAGTTAGAATTGAAAATTTTAGATCATCTGAAGCCAGACAAAAAACCTATAAAAAGCAATCTTTCAAAATATATTTTAAAAATAGCTAAACTCGGTGGTTATCTAGATAGATCATCTGATCCACCACCTGGAAACAACGTCTTATGGCGTGGTCTGCAGCGTCTAACTGAAATTCAAATTGGAGTTGAGATCGGAATGAAACTTGTGGGTAATTGAAAGGCAGATCGACGATGTACAAAAGATCCACAGCTTGTCCCGTAATTACAGGAAGACTTAAATCGACCGCCTTCTGCACTATAACCAGGGCTCCGACGGTAAAAGCTAGTATCGGTGCGCGACGGATAGAGCAATTAACTAAATTTTGAAAAAATCTGAAAGATTGGCTTGTCATAAATTCTCTGTCCTAAATATTAAATCGAGTTAATTCCTTTACCTAAGCTTTGGGTCGATCAAAATTCTAGCTAAAAATCCCTCTACAACAAAAATGGCAAAATCATTTTAATCGAATCACAAAAAGAAAGCCCATTAAGATGGGCTTCCGAGAAACAACAAAGAGTAAAATGAATTTAACCATTGCAATAAGAGGGAGCATTGAAGCGAACTCTAATTATTTAACTGAACG
Organism: uncultured Bdellovibrio sp.; assembly: GCA_964569545.1. Taxonomy (GTDB): domain Bacteria; phylum Bdellovibrionota; class Bdellovibrionia; order Bdellovibrionales; family Bdellovibrionaceae; genus CAZMVK01. The sequence continues at coordinate 17,090 of CAZMVK010000062.1, read as the reverse complement.
ATAAATGATTAATTCAGAGGACATCGCCGACGCCTGTTCACCAGTACCTCCACTTATCAAAATACTTTTTTTGCCAATCGGCAGAGCTGCAAAATAAGCTCGACCGAAACTCAAATGCCCAATTTGATAAATTCCCATTGTCGATGGATCAAAAACTTCAATATCGCTGACAGCTGAAAGCAGAGGAAAATCATAGCCTAAAAAAATCTGCCCGCTCCTCTCTCCCCCAATCATCAACACTCTACCGTCGAACATGGTAAATGATTGCAGCTGTCCACGAGGTAGACTCAACTGATCTTCAACTGAAATAAATGATTCAGTCTGTGGATCAAAAATTTCGGCGGTCCCTAATGCCGAAAGAGACTTACTAACAGAACCTGATGTCGATATTTTTTGCCATTGATAGCCACCCACAATCAAGACTCTTCCATCCAAAAGAATTGTCGCTGCATGCCCCATTCGCCCCTGCAATAGCACTTCATCAATTTCGTGCAAACTATTGTCCGCAGGATTAAAAACTTCAACAAGATTGATCATTCGCTCGCCCGAATAACCTCCGACAATCAGCACCGTTCCATCTGCTAGTTTCGTCGCAGAGTGTTCAGCACGAGGAGCAACTTTCTGATCAACAACCGTCAAACTTTCATCTTGAGGATTAAATATTTCAACACTAGCAGAAATATTGTTACTGCGAACCGCACCCCAAAAATCATCAGTATATCCACCAACTATTAATATGCGACCGTCATTTAATAAAGTAGCAGTATGACGACTGCGACTAGACTGCATTTTAGCTTTGACCATATGGCTCACCAAATTCAAGTCAAGAACCTCAATACTGTCATACAATCCACCAATGACAACAATCCTCCCATCAGGTAAACGTGTCATAGTATGACCTGATCTTGGCAACAGTAATTTTTTTAACGACAACGTACAACTGTCCCTTGTTCTGATTTCAATCGTGTTTTTCGCCATTGCCAACCCATTCGACGAATCTCCGCCCGAAACTAAAATAGCATCATTTCCAAAGGGAGCTGCAGCATGATTCACCCGCAAGTCGCAACTATTTGTATTCAAAGCAAGATTGATTGCGTTAGTAAAATCAAGCAGTTTACATTGATAATTAAAGGCCAACGGACAAGTTAATTGTTTTGAGTTGCCTCGAGCTTCTATGCGCTCCAGCTGCGGAAGTCTTGCTAAGGAACTTAGATCAACCAAATAATTATTTTTAATACTGATAAAGTTTAAATTAGACAAAGTCACAAGAGAGCTGATGTCTTTTATTAAATTATTATCCAATATCAAAGTCTTAAGTTCCTTAAGACTTGCAAGATGTCCAACGTCGACCAATCCGCGGTTAGACAAATTCAAACTCTGTAGATTAGAAAGAACCGCAATGGGCCGCAAATCGGCAACAGCATAACCTTCTTCTGACAAATTTAAAATCTTAATCGCTGACAACTTCTGATCTAAGTTAAAACAGATGTCCCCTCGCTTCAATTCGTTGTTGTCGATCAAATTATTTTTGATCAAGAATTGTTGTAAACTTTTAACCGTGATTGCAATATCTGGATTGTCAGAAGTTGCCAAATCACAATATTGCACAAAAACTTCTGGTATGGTGAGTTTTTCAATATCTGTAATGGTTTTTCTTGTTTGCGAACCATAACCAATAAAAGTTTTAACTGCTGAAAACTCAGCAGTACAAGCCGTGTAACCTTGACCAAAACAATGTTCAATAGCTACAGACTCACGTTGCAAATTTCGATAAAAAACATCTTGCACCAATTCCATTTCATTTTTTTCACGTGGTGACAATCGCGGAGCTTTACCCTTCCACAGTTGATTTGCATAAACCCAATTTTTATAATCCTCATCAAATAAAATATTCAATTGAGCTACTTCTACCTGAAAATTATCTTCAGTTGTTGACTGAGGTGGCGGTGGAAATTGCGCTCCAATATAAACAAAAGGTCTTGTAAAAAGCTTTGTCACTGAATAGTTTCTACCGTCGGCAATTTGATTCGGAAAATTCTCACCATCTTGTGCATTGGCATAGGCAATAACGTTGGCAATGACTTCCATGCAGGGTTTGATATCACCAAAACTGCAGTTCACCACCATACGAGAAGATTTTGCACATTCCTCATCAACTTCACCATTAAGTTTATGGGGACAAATAATTTTTCCCATTTTTGAAGGGTCACCACCAACTTGCATAGCCGTGATCGAGATTTGATTGCTAGACGAATATTTTGTAGATTCATTTTCTAAATTCGCTTGCATTGAAAACACCGGAGAATCAACTCCAAAGCTAGCCGCAAATCGATTTCGTTCTTGCTTTGATATAAAAGATATTTTCATATTAACAAATAATCTTGCCGCAAGATCTCGCGCATAAACATATTCATCACCACAGTTAGCAAAAAAAGTTCGCTGATCTTTGGCATACTCTTGAATATTCGGGCGAGCTACAATTGGATGAGCATTGGTGTTCTCAATATACTCACGAAAAAGATTCTCAGCGACATAGTTATAGGAAATACTAAAGCCATTTGACTGTGATTGATTTAAAAAATCTGCAGAGGCTGTCATAGTTGCCACACCAGATCGGTATCTACCACTGGCTGATATCCCCAATTTGTTTGCTAAAGAATCTTGGCTGGCTTCCATTTTTAGATTGAGTTGTCCTGCACTGAGGAGCATTTTATGCGGAGCCATTCCCTCAACACAGTCGGCTCTGAATTCCTGTTTTTTAGAATCAAAACCAGCCCCAAGTGGGCGATAATTTTTATTGTCAATAGACACCAACATTTCTGAGTCAGCGTAACCAACTGGCACAAATACAAACAGACAACAAATGATTTTGAATAATATATTTTTGATTTTCATGAAATCTCCTAATTCAATTTGCCTAAAAAAGTTAAAACCGGCGACTGCGGATTGTAGAGTCGAAATTCAGCAATCAATTCTGGTTGTTGTAATCGAAACCTGTTGAATAATGCGTACAAAGAGCGGTGACTTTCGCACGAGAACTGCTGATGATGCCCACATTGAATCAATAAAGATCTTGTCATCAAAGACGCTTGATTGCTTGCCTGCAAATCATCTCCAGTTAACGACTCGATCAACAATTCTATGTTTTTGTCGTCAATTGTATTTAAATTTGATAAATCAATTGATAAAAATGCTGCTCGAAGTTTTATCCCTTGATTGATTTGATTGTTTCGAAAATAAGGACTATGCGGATTATATGTATATTCAAACTCAGGGATCTGTTTGTTTTTTGATGTTATAAAATTTTTTTTTAAAACGTCAGTGAAATGAGATTGATTAAAATAAATTGTTATCATTCCAAATAAAATTCCAATGAATAAAACTCTTAAGCTGACTTTTTTCATAAACTCACCCGATACATTGGCGCAAGCAATTTAGCTTTACGAAAATACTGTTGTGCTTTTTGAGAAACATTATGAACTGCATTTTCATCAAGCTGAGACATAATTAAAGCCAATTCAACACGGTCACTAACAAATTGTTGTTTAGCCATATTTTCCGTACTGATTTCAAACAGAATTTCGCTATCTAACAATTGAATCGCAAGCTTTCGAAATCTATTATTCACCTCAGGGTCTTTATTTTTTAACCCTTCATAAACTATATCCAAAGCACGCAGACGCATTTCTAGATTCTGCGCTAACAGCATTTCCAAATCAGTTAGCTGCGCAAAAATATAGTTAGGTAATTCGCCAGCCATCAAAGCATTTTTCATTAAGTTTTTCTCTGCTTGATTTAAAATAGCTTTTCTGCTCAGTGATTGCACAACTGATGCTGCGGCCCGAGCTCGATCTTGCGTAGAATGTGTCAAGATCAATGAAGAACTCGAACTCTTATTTTCTTTTATATTTTCTACATTCTTTCGTTGATCAAAATTAGTATCTGTAGCTAAAATATTCTTGTTAAAGACAAAATCTTTTTTTTCTGAATACAATTCATTTAATAAAAGTAGACTTGCAATAGCAAAGCATATGACAGTTATGGAATAAGTTGATAATTTATTTTTCATTTGAACTCCTACTTTTTAAATATCCAGCTGATTTGTTTTATTGTTTTTTTTCGTAAATTTGCATCACTTCTCTGATCATCACTTAGATCAAAATACTTGGCCATTAACACCATTTCGACAAGCTCATCTTTGGAAATAGTGGCTAGAGACTGCGCCCCTTTCTGACGCATAAGTTGCAATAATTTTTTTGAAGCAAATTCATCAATAATACCACCGCATCTAACAGCTAAAGGTTTGTCTGGCACATGAGCACCCAACATCAACGCTAACTTTATTTGATTTGGAGATGCTTCCGGAAATTCTTCCATAAGATTCGCAGAAGCTCGGGATACGCGAGGTGCTGCAAACGATGTCCCAACACCAGCGCCAATACATGGCTCTGGACCAGCTGGACAACCACTCGCTGCGATATCCACAAGTACTTTTGAATAGCTAGAGGTGTATGCCAATTGATCCGTGCCGTTTGTAGCAGCCACGACTATAAAATTTTCTTTGCCACTTAAACTCTGAGATTGAATCTCTTGTGCCTGGTGAACCAATTCATTACCGGTATTACCAGCCCCTTGCACCCATAGAATTTTATCAACGGTCTGTGATACCAACTTTGCAAATCTATTCTTTGTTCTTTGCGAACCAGCAAACACTGTGGCCAACGAAAGATTACCAACCACGTGTTTAAATGGAAATCGTGGCACGACCTTTAATAAATCCCCATTATAAATGGAATTCATAGGCATAGGCAAAAGCAACCGTTTATAATCATCTGAGGCTAGAGACGTCACAATTCCAGCATGGTTTGAATTACCAGCATTCGAATATTCATTTAAAAAGCTCATACGATCTTCAGCAACAAACCATCCATAATAACTTGAATTGATGTTAGGGCCAACAGCGACAACTTTGTCTACTTGTTGCGGAATACCAGATTCAAAAATTAAAACTGGAACTTGATATGAATCTGCTGTCTCTTTCATTCTTTTGTTTTCATTTTCAATTGCTATTTTATTGGTCGAGATAAGCTCTCCAGTGTTAGCAAATGTTTGATAACCTAAATCAGGATTCCGAATAACATAATGAGATATTTTATGATTAAATAGAGCGACTTTTAGATCAAAATGATTTGTTTGACGATTATAGAATAGCAAAATATCATTGATTGGATTACCACCAGAATACACTTTACGATGTATAACTACATAATCATTTTCTAAAATTATTTCCTGATTAGCTTCACAGATCTCTGCGCATCCCAAGTCTGAATATGAAATCACATCTGTAGGCTCAAATTTTTCAGATTTAACCAATGCCACCTTCAATAAATCACTGAGACTCTGATCCGCAATATCTATTTCTTTTTCATTGGATAGAAAAAATGAGACCATTTCCATTGGCACAATTGCAGAATGAACGGCTGAGTTCGGATTGAATTCTAGATTTAAATTAGGAGCATCAACAGTTATCGTAAATAAAGAATCGGCAAAACCAGAGTTGACATTATTATAATCTGATACTGAATTAAATAAAACAAATCGCCCCAAAGACCCAATGAGTGGAGAAAGCGTAGGTAAAATTAATTTTACCTCATCTAATTTTGCACCTAATATTTGTAATGGCATACTGTTACGATCTGCCCACTTATACATTATGCCCTTATTGAATTCTTGCCCGTGAATACATTGGCCACCATTTCTCGCATAAAACATTTTATTATTTTCACAATTACATACTTTTGTATTTTGGTCATACAAACCACCAGCTGTAAGACATGCCATCTTTTGGCATACAAATGGATCTGCACCAACCTCGCAACCTGCAAGAGCAGGTGCTTGTTGGTACTCTATGATTGGTTTTTGTTCTTTAGAACTTCCATTTGCATTATTATTGCCGCAACCAACAAGCAAACCAAATACTAACATAAGGTAAAAAATATTAAATGTTTTCAAGCTAACCACCTTATTAATTTAACTGACGAACCAAATTTCGAAAAAATTTACGATTCAAATCTCTGGACTCTAAATCTTGATATTTTTTATCACCGCTAATAAACCCTTGAACCACATACAAACTTTTATCTAAGTCGTTAGTAGCAACTGTTAGGTTATATAATTTACCAAAATAATCCTGCTCTTCTATCTTGATCACTTCATCCAATTCTCCATTTGAATTAACTAGCGAATCTCCAACTTTAAATTTTTCTGCTTCAGTCATAATAAATTCATTATTTAACAATGGATGATTTTTAGAAAGTCGAATACTAGCTCCAGACTGAGTGTTGATAACTAATATTTTCTGAGCAGCTGGAATGATGTCAGAAGTATATTTTTCTACTGACATTGACTGCATTTGAAATTTTCCATTTTCATTTCTTAGAGGGACCCAAACTTCACTTTGATTGTTTTGTTTCATGTTAACAATCTCTTGACTTCCCTTCGGAGTTTCAACAATGGACTCTGTGGTCACACATCCCGAAGTACAGAAGCCGATCAACCTAAATCCATTTGGCAATTTACAGTGAACATCATCTGCAGATGAAGGCGGAGAAGTCGGAGCTGTCCATGGTTTTCCATCCACATTCGGATCAAATAATAAATTCGCACCATCTAATCCTGTGACCTTTGCGAATGTCGGATATATTCTTCTACCATTTGTAGGATTGATCTCTCCCCCAAGAGGAAAAATATCCTCATAATGTGAGGGATCACATACTTTGAACCATTCATTTCGTCCTCTAGCCGTGTTTTCAATTGGTTGTGATGGAGAATCCCACTGCGATAAATTATCAAATGCACATCGAACTGGATCCATTAGCCAAATAGCATTTGCGACTTGCGAGAGAGCTAAAATTCCGGATACTAACAACAATTTTTTACCCATTCTAAACCTCTTTGAAAATTGCGGATTGATTGCCGCTAAGCGGACCACATGCAACGCACGGACCATCGCGGTTTAAGCAAAGAAAGTGTTAAAATCGATTCTGATCTCTACAGTTCTTTAGATTTAGACAAGTGGTTTAAATTTAGGATTTACTAACAGATAAAAAAAGAGCGCAACCAAAGCCAACTATTACGGGTACTAGATGTGATTTACTCACGATAACCAAGTCCATATATAATCAATCAAACATAACCTAGAAGCAAGGCGAACTGATCTTGGCATAGCAAGTGGCTTTTATTTGTATTCTCAAGTTTAATTACGATTAAATTTTCAAAAAGTCCGTCGGATCAAAAATGTAATTCCGATTTTCGAACTCCAAAATTGCTTTTATTTACGATGAATCCAATCCTCTATTTGCAGTTGTGTATTGATCAGGAGGATATTTTTATGAAATCAATTTTATTTGTATTTACTTTTCTGACAGTTGTTTTGCAATTTACTGCTACTGCTCAGGCTGCAGGGATTCCAGTTTCGATCACAAAATTTTCTGACAAAACTGGACCCAGCAATTGTCGTTACAATTGGGACTGGTGGAGTTCGCACCTTGGCGATGGCTTTTCCGATATGTTAGCCAATGAACTGGCAAAATCAGACAAAATTGAACTTTATGAACGTGAAACCATTAATGAAATTTATTACGATGAACATCAATTAGTAAATTCACAAAAAGACCACAGCTTAAAAACGGGAAAATTTAAAAAAGCAAAATTTACTTTCGTCGGAACCATCACCGAATTTGAATACTGCTCAAGCTCAAAAGGTGGAGAGGTCAATGTTGGCGCAGTGGCTAGATTATTTGGAGCACCCGTACCTGATGTCAATATTGGCTTGAATGGTGCCAAAGCCCATTTAGCGATGACTTTAAGAATTATCGACACAACAACAGGCCGAGTTGTTAAAAGCATCCGTAGCGAAGCTGACGTCAGCGATTCTAAGTTTGATTTAGGTACAAAATATGGAGATTTTTCATCACAAGAAAATTCGCCAATGGGTCAAGCTGCTCAAAAAGCTATCGAGAAGGCCGCCATTGAAGCTCTGAAAGTAATTTAATAATACTGAATTCAAAACTGGTGGCTGATCTAAATTTCAGTCGCCAGTGAATTTCACATGATATCTCTACTTATTTTCCACTCGGATTATGAATACCCGTTCAATTCCTTAAACTGATACAACCATTCCCCAAAATAATACAAAAAAATATAATATAAGACTCAAATCAAATTGAATAACTCTCAGCGAGTACTCTTCTTGCTTTATCGGCGAATGAGCTATCTGAAAAAAATCTTTCAAGGAGATAATTATGACTAAGAGCTTATTTTTAGCAACTTTACTAGCGGCTGGAACCGCAAGTGCAACACCAACACTTTATCCTACTGATATCAACCTGTTGAGCTATTTAGCAAATCAAACAGATTCTGGATTGGTTGCCGATGATTCAGATATTCGTAAAGTTTATGTTTTACCGCCAAATGTAGGCACAACTACAGTTTTAGGATTGCACACAATCAGCGCCAATGTAGGATTTTGCGGAGAAATTTCTGATTTACAAAACTACAGTCGCTCTACCGTTCAACAAATCAAAGAACTGACTGATAAAAAAATTCAGTATCAATCCGAAGCTGATAAATTATTTGATAAAATACAAAAAGCTAGAGTCGAAGCGGCTCAAATAGCTGCTGACCATAATTTACAAGCAATTGTTGATCTTGATTCTAGCATTGATTCAATGTCATCTCGGCTGTCAGAATTATACAAAACAGCTGAAAACTGTGACACCACTTGCAATGAAATCAACACTGAAATTCGAAATGTTGAAATAGAAAAAAACAATACCCAAAGAAACAGAAGAAAGCTGGCTCAACAAAACGCTGAAGATGTACGCGCATACGACAGAAAGAAAGCCGTTGTTGATGCTTTAGTTCAATCAAATAGAGAAGTTTTTCAAACATTGAATCAAATGAAACAAGATCTAGTTTCTATTCACGCTGAATATCTTTCGATGTATTCAACGTTTGCCAAAATGGAAGGCGGAAGAGCTGCATTTAAATATGAAAGCAATTGGGATGCGAATATTTCAACTCTTCGAATGAATAACCCAAACTTTCAATTCGAAAAAATCACAACTCAAAATGCAAAAATATTTTCAAATATTACAAGTGTTAAAGATATCCCCGGGGATCTAGCAGTTATTGCCTATGAATTACCTGGCTTTCAGAAAGACAAATATTTGCAACTAGACAGCGGATTTCCAGGGTCTATGAATTCAAACTTGGTACTGAGCTTACTTGGCGCATGTCCAATGTTACATCCAGAATCCTTTGAAATTGATGCAAACAATGGCCCTCAAAACATGACTTATGGCATGACAATTACCTATGATTTCCCAGCAACAATGAAGCTGCAAGCAAGTGCTAAATATAACATGTACAAAATGTATCAAAAAATTGTCAGCAGCGGATCCAGTGGTGGGTTCTTTTCATCAAGATCATGGACAAATGTTGAAGAGCACTCATTTTTTAAAGATTCATTCAAAGTCAGCTGGGAAGAGCAAGACCCTGAAAATACAATCTCAGAAGAAAAACGTTTAGAGATCGAACATGAAATGAGAAAAGCGATTATGGAGAGAATTGCTAATCTAGCATTACCATCAGCCCCCGATCGTAATGCGATCATAGCAGCCTCAGCTCCGCCTACTCACGGCGCAATAGTTATTGCCAATTCCTTAATGTCATCTTGTCCAGGTAATGGATACTGTGTTGCCGGTTCTCTAATACTTTCATGTTTTGATTCTATTTTTGGTTCAGGGTCTGCTACGGCTAACTACCTTCAAACACAGGACTTTGAAGCAACGGAAACTTGGTCCTCATCTAAAGTAATTATGAAACCATGGGTTACCTCGTATACCTCAAAATAGTAAAAACTTTGAAAAAGAAAAAATAGGAAAAATTATGAAAACCATTTTATTTTTAATCATATCAATATCTGCCACCCCATTATTTGCTGGGGTGGCTTGGGTTCAAACGCCATTTTGGCAGGCTCCTTATGAAAATTCACAAACTTTAAATACAGCAAAACCAACCAATGAACTTGTCGAAGAATGTAAGTACTTTGAAAGTAAAGTTTGGGATAAAAATGGAAATAATAAAATTCTAGATCCATCTGATTTTGAGATGTTAAACACCATGGCTCTTCCAAGTGATATGACTAATCAGTTTTTTTATACAGAGCTAAAAACAGATGTTACAAACAACCTTGTCATAGGCGATCATTTAGAAACGAATACGAATATCGTTAAAATGGTTGTTGAGAATGAAAAATCAGACAGCCTTCCTTTTTACTCTCAAGTTCCGTCACAAATACAAATTGATCCAAAGAGTCTTTCAAATATTGCAACAACAATAGAGAAACAAGAAAAAAGTCTTATTGCCATGAATGAACAACTTTCTCTTCCTAAAAGAACTGCTGTATTAATGCAAAAGGGTGGTTCGTTTTTTGTAGTTTTTCGTAGTAAAGACATCATTTGTGATTTGTTGGCTCATCGAGCAAATATTAAAATAAAAGCAAAAGCTCAAATTAAAATAATATTAGATAATCAGATTAAATTGCAAAATACTTATTCTGAGCTTCAGTCACTTTCGCAATCAATTATGGATCGATCCAAATCTCAACGAGTGCGAGCCGCATTAATAGGATATAAAATTGGTGGTTTTTTTGAAAATCGACAAACCTTGCCTAAAGAACGAGTTGAAAATCATATTTTACAATTTATGAATCAATTTTTTGATCTTGAAACAATGGAGCCAAATAAAAATTGGAAAGAGGCGTTTGGAAAAAAAATACTTGATGTCGATGGTATCTCTCAATCTGTTGACGTCAATTTAGCAATTCAAATCCAGCCTTAATTGTTTAATTTTTAAAAGAAAGTTGGAATCTATGATCTCTAAAAATATATTTTATTCTTCTACCCTCTTTTGTGTTTTAGGAATTACTTTGTACTTTACTTTTTCTAAAGATATTTCAGAAATATTTCAATTGGGAAATCACGCAGATTCTGTTTTACCAAAGAAGATTCCGAACGAGATTAAGCAAACAATTAAAATAAATGAAAAATCGATTTATATTTCAGAAAATAGTGATTCAAAAATGTACCATGTTCAAAGTGACAAAAAACTGAAAGATTTAGAAAATGAGTTTATCAATTATAAGAGTTTTGAAATTCAACATGAACTAAAAAAAATGAACGAGTTATTAATTTCACAAAAATTAATTAAAAACTCTAACTCTGGAAACCTAACATCGAAAGAAGCTAATACTTTAGCTTCTTTACTTCGAAAAAAATCAATGCTGCATAAAATATTGCTTGATAGAAAAATTCATTCTTTGGAGGCTAAATTATGATACCTCAAGCTATTTGTGCATCAGCAACACTTTGCGCCCTGATTTACACATTACCTCACTTTAAAGAAGTAAAAACTCAACGTTTTGCAATGTCCAAAGAACACGAACTGATTTTATCACAAGATTGCGAAGAAATGAACTCTGAGGGAAAGATTCAGAATTTGATACAACAACTTAATGCAAAATCAGATGAACTTTCACAACTTGAATTGAATACTGATGCAGATCTTGATCAAAATGCAGAACGTATAAATGAATTAAAAATTAATATCCAGCAAATTACGTCAAAGGCGAAATCCATTCTACGATCAGACTGGACAGAAAGTAAATGGCAATATAAAATTGCTTGGAACATTGACTTTAAAAGTGCCATAAAAATTGATCCTCGAATAATTAAAAATAATTTTTCTTTCGAATCCTTTGAATTATCTAGCGTTGATTTAGGCGGATACGAACGCGAAGATCTTTATCCTCTAATAATGACTACTATCGACAAACAAACTATTCATGTCGAAATAGAAAAAAAGGCTAGCTCCTTAGAACTATGCCAGCTGTTACCCTCGTTTTCAATTAGAGGTATTGTTAAATATAATTTCCATGGAAAACTCAAAAAAAAGAAATCTCTTCTGTCTTTGCGCCCTGGGGCCATATATTTACCGGAGATCAAACCGGAACCGGCATTACCAATTGAAACCAGAGCTCCACAAGGAAACAATAAGGATTTTTTAAAATGAAGATTTCAATTATTCTATTACTCCTCATATGCTCTGCGTGTTCAAATTCTGAAAAAAACACCAGTTCACCAGACAATCCTAACAAACCCGCAGAGGCTCAAACACAAGGCGGAAATTCAGATTGTGCACAACCTCGAATAATTAAATATGAAGTCTCTGAAATCGCAAGATCCTTTAATGATTGGAGAACTCGTTGTAATCCTACTGAAGAACAACTTAACTCGGCTCTTTTAAAGCTTTAGTATTTTGAGAATTCTAAATCATCGGATGATTCATCTTTTCATTAACAACCAGGCATACAACTTGGTATATGAAAGTCGTGCCCCTATTCGCTAATGTGAAAATTTCTTTTAATATTTATTCAATCACTTTTTTGTTGGTAATGGATGTTTGCCAAGCCCCAGCTCAATGGATCTTTTAATATGGCTCTGCCGACAGCTGCAAAATCAACTTTTTTTGTAGATATTAATTCATCAATGCATTCGCCAGTTTCAATTCCACCGACACCAATTACAGGAATTGAAATATGATCTTTGATCAGATTAGCATCCGAAACTAAATAACCTTGCCCTTGATGACCGTCTGGACGTCGCCATCCGCCTATACCAGACGAAACATTGATCAGATCCACATCTAAAGATTGCAAATGCTTTACTACTCTAATCATTTCTTCTTTTGTGAGCCCTGCTATAAAGTGATCTTGCGCAGGAAGACGCACGCTCAACAGAAGACTTGGAATCTGGCCCTTGATTGCTTTTACAATTTTAAAGAGCAATTCTGCTCTGTTTTCAATATTTCCACCAAACTCATCAGTTCGATGATTTGTGATTGGTGATAACCATTGATTCAAACCATAACCATGAGCCGCATGCAGCTCAACAAAATCAAACCCCGCTTGCTCTGCTCTTTTTGCCGCACTCACAAACCACTCTACCCATTGATAAATTTGAGCAACTGTCATTTCCTGCGGAATCTCTGGCTGCCAGCCTTTAACAGGAACTGGAATCGCACTTGGCGCCATCGATGCATAATCTTGAGTGATTTCTTTTGTTGTTTTGCTTCCCACATGAACAAGTTGCAAGCCCGCTAAAGCATTAGTTTTGTGAATCTCAACTGCTATTTTTTTTAGTCCAGTGATTTTATCATCAGCATCTACGCCAAGCTGATGAGGCTCTCCCTTTCCACTTTGATGAATATAACTGTACTCAACAAATACCAAGCCGGCTTGAGACAAACCTAGCTTCTCATAATGCTTAACAGTTTGCTCAGTTACAAAACCATGAAGATCTGCCGTTTGCGATGCCATGGGTGGAATGACAACTCGATTTTGTGCGGTTTTCTCATTTTTAAACTTATAGTTGCTGAATCTAGTTAATTGCATACAAAACTCCGATGAACAGACATATAGAGCACTTTTAATTATTGAACTAGAAATGAAAATGAAATATATGTTTCGATTATGGAAATATTCGAACTTAAATACTTTATGGCTGTCGCCAATCTCGAAAACGTTAACAAAGCCGCTGAAGTCATTCATGTTTCAGCAGGATCTCTGAGTAAAGCCATAAGCCGGCTTGAAACTGAACTGCAAACCCCCCTGTTTTTTAAATCTGGGCGTGGAATTCGGCTCACGCCGCAAGGGCAGCTTTTAAAAAAACGAGCCTCACAGATTCTACAAATGGAAGAAGACGCCCGACTGGAACTGACTGGCAAAGAACTTGGCAGTTTGAATGTTTACATTTCATCTGAAGAAATTCTGCAAACATTTTATGGAATTAAAATTGCCCAAAAAATCGAAGAACTTTTTCCACAAGCACACATACAATTTCTAATTCGATCTGAAAATAAAGCCATTGAACAAGTTCTTGATGGCGAAGTCCATTTGGCTTTGATCACTCATGATGCCCCATCTGATGTCGTAACAAAGATTTTATCCAAAGTAGAGTTTCAGACTTGTGCTTCGGCTAAACATCCCCTGTTTAAAAAATTCAGTCAAAAACAAATGATACCTGTAGAAGAAATTTTAAAACATCCGTTCACTCTTCCTGAATCTGCTGTCTTAGGGAGAATATCCAAATCATCAAGTATTGATGGCTGGCGCGATGATAAATTCCCACGTCAAATAAAATACAAAGTCTGTGGTTTGAAATTAATGGAAAACTTAATTCAAGATGGCATGGCCTTAGGTTATCTTCCAGATTATTTTGTTGAAAAATCTGTTGGCCTTATTCCATTGAAAGTTTCTGGGTGTCCTTATTCATGCAACCAAACAGTTCGTGTGATTGCCAAAGACCCTTCTTCTTTGGGATGGCTTAATAAACTTTGGGATATGCTATAGGACAAGCTATAACTTTCATTATTTTGATAACTTGCCACGGCAACTCCTAAACGACATAATATTTAAATGGCTATACCGAAACTTCTCAGTAAAACGAAACTCATGCGTGGATATCAGTGCGAAAAAAGTATTTATCTCACTATTCACCACAAAGAACTTGAACCAGCAATCACCCCTGAACAACAAGCTATTTTTGATCAAGGCAATGCGGTTGGCATTGAAGCTCGAAAACGTTTTGCAAATGGCGTTTTGGTTGACAACAAACCATGGGATTTTTTTGGTTCTTTGAAACGCACTCGCGAGCTGTTGGCAGAAAAAACACCAGTTATTTTTGAAGCAGCCTTTGAACACAATGGCTGTTATGCACGTGCCGATGTTATTCAGTACTCTGAACATTCGGGCCGATGGACAATTTATGAAGTCAAATCATCAACCAAAATTAAAGATGAGCACCTAGATGATGTTGGCTTGCAAGTATGGATCATGGCCAAAAGTGGGCTGCCGATTGAGCAAATAAATCTTATGTACATTAACAACGCCTGCAAATATCCTGACCTTTCCAACTTATTTATTACAGAAGATGTTACCGAGAAATTACGTGAAAAATATCTAGAAATATCTCCCAAAATTAATAAATTATTTTCAGCATTAAAATCTGATCATGTTCCTGACATAGATATTGGTGCTCATTGCTCTTTACCTAATGATTGTCCATTTTCCAGTCATTGCTGGGCTGAAAAACACGTCCCAGAAATGAGTGTTTTAAATTTGCCCCAGATTAAAAATTTAAAATGGGATTTATACAAACAGGGCATTTTAAATTTAGATGACTCAAGACTGACTGATTTAACACCACTCCAACAAAGAGTTGTTGATGTATTCAAATCTAAACAAAGATTTATCGACATTGAAGGCATTCGTCATGCGATGAAAGAATGGAAATATCCACTGGTGTTTTTAGATTTTGAAACTATCAATCCAGCAATACCAAGATACGAGCAAACCACCCCTTATCAACAAGTACCATTTCAATTTAGTGTGCATATTTGGCCAACTCCGTCGGCAGATCTTACGCACAAGGAATACTTGCATACAGATAAAAGCGATCCTCGCCCACAGTTGATTCCAGCCTTGCTTGAAGCTTGTGGAACAGCAGGATCTATCGTTGCGTACTATGGAAAATTTGAATCCAGCCGTATTGCCGAGCTTGCTGAATTTTCACCTGAATACAAAATTGAACTTGAAGCCCTGCTACCTAGGATTGTCGACCCCCTGCCAGTTATTCGTGATTTTATTTATGACAATGAGTTTAATGGTTCATTCGGATTAAAGTCTGTAGGGCCGGCCTTGCTTGGAAATAAATTTTCTTATGATGATATGCTCGTGAACAACGGGACTGCGGCTCAAAGAGCTTTTGAACAAATCATTGCTGAAAATACGAATCCAACTTTAAAAAACGAACTGATTCAGGCCAGTATTGAATATTGCAGGAAAGATACTTTGGTTATGGTTGAACTTGTAAAATGGCTTCAATTACAAAGTCAAAACTCTTCACTTTGAGATAGATAGAGTATTACAAGAGAGTAATTTTTAATTCGATAGCAGAATGAAAAAGGAACCGCAACAGAGAGACATCAATATGAACAAGGCTAAAATCAGTTTAAATTTGCTTTCACAGCAGATTTCTCAAATGAAAACAGACCCTAAACAGTTGCGATATTAAAACCTTATCCACCGTTTTAATTGTTGATGTCGCAATAATTTGTATAAAACAATATTGTTATCATTGATCCATTTCTAAAAAATATGCCATGCCCAGTTTTACAAAAAGACTGGCATGACTGGATGAAAAATTGGATTTATCAAACGTATCATTGGATGAGTGAAAATACGGGTTTTGTTCTGCGATACTTGATTCAACTGGATAGCTGGTACGATAACCTTGGGCATGCCATGAATAATGATCGGAACAAGCGTACTCACATTTGTTCCAGACCCACTTGACTTGCAAATACTGATTCACCAATCTCGCAACAAAAAGATCTTGAGCAGAATGAGTTCCGTCAGCAATCAACGTCATGTCATAACTTTTACCAGCGTAATTAACGCCATCAAACTGCATCACACCAATAACTCTTTTTTGCTGTTGTCGATACAGTCTTGCAATTTCCTCTGAACCTTGCAGACCAACCTCTTCTGCCGCGTATGCTATAAACTGCAGTGTGTGTTTGGGATGGTACTTATTTTCTACCAAATTCCGAAGGATCTCACTGAGCACCGCTATTCCAGCGGCGTTATCATCGGCTCCCGGTGCTGCAAGATTTTTCTCTGGATCATCGGCATTGATTGAATCACCATGGCCACCCAGAATAATTATTTGATTTTTTTTAACGGGGTCCGAACCTTGAACAGTCAAAATAACAGAAGGTTGTGCAAAATTTTTATGTTTAAAGTACTCCACACTGATGTCTTTTCGACCTGAAGCCAATCTTTCCCACTCAGAACCAATCCATTGCAAAGACTCGACTCCTTCTGGAGTATTGTAATAACGGGTATGATATGAACTGAGATGCGTGATTACGCCATTCATATAGGCCTCGGAAATATTACCGAACCA
>CAZMVK010000061.1:0-18619 GCA_964569545.1 uncultured Bdellovibrio sp. | reverse complement strand
TGTTTAAATTTATTTATAAAACTTATGAATTTTGTGAGCTGTTGATTATTTTAATCCAAGTGCGAAATGAAATAATTAAAACAAACAAGGAGAGCTTATGAAGAATGTATTTTTATTTTTAGTTACAATTGTATCTCAACAAACAATTGCAAGTGATTGGAGTCTTGTCGCTTCTACAAGTTGCATTACGGATACTCATAATTATTCTTTGGTGATTCAAAGTGAAAGATGTGTGGCACCACAGGCTCAAGTTGTCGTGATACAAGCTCCAAGTGTTCAGAGCCAAATTGCAGAATTTAAACAAGAAATTATTGCCAGAGATGAGGCAATTATTAAACGAATGAAGCAACGTTTTGAAAAAGAAGACGCAGATTTTTTGAGTGCACATTTAGGCCATATTTGCAAAGTTCAAAGTCCTGATGGATATTATATGCCGTATACAACAACGAATGTTCGTCAGTCAGATATAAAAAAATTAAACAATGGAGATTTGGTGGGTGTGCTGTCTGTCGATGAACCTATGGTCGGTGCGTTTGGTGAAAACACGAATGGTGTGGCTCTTGAGGTTATTAAAAAAGTACCAAGTAAAAAACACGTTCTTGATGCTAAAGTCGGTGATATTGTTTATGACTATCAGGCGTTGTCTATTGGTTTGTCGAAAACAATTCGAGGCGCCTTGGTTGACTGTGTTCCAGTGAACTAGCGCTTTTCTAATACGTTTTTTATTACCGATAGACATCTTTTCGATGAGCTACTCGGATGACTTCAATTTTTGATTTTGCTGTCCATTGAATCAAAAAAAACGCGTTCGATCTGAACGCGTTTTTTGTTTGAATCAATTTCTAACTTTTATATTCTACAAACCTGCGCGTTGACATACCTTCGGCATATCTTTGGCCTCTCCAGATTTTATCATTTGTATAGCGGTTCGTAGAACTTTTAACTTACCCGAAGCTTCCATACTGCACATATCATAACAACCAGATTGCACTGCACGTTTACAGTTCCATTTATCAGCCGGAGCGAAGCCATCTTGTGGAGCTGGCAAGATCACTCCCACTTGGCCTTTTTCGATTTGCGGTTTGTTCTCGTCATCTTGATATGCAATATCATCCCAACCGACACAGATGTTGCAAGGGTACTCGATCAGCTCAACCAGGTCTTCTGGATTTCCAGGTGTATAAGTTGGTTCTGGTGGCATTGGTGCGGTTTCTGAATCCTTGGCAAAACACATTTTGATATGTTGCATGCCACCATCGATGCCGGGCTTAGCAGCTTCGTTGACACCTTTTAGTGTCAGGTATTGTTGAAATAATTTTTTATCAGTCATGATTTTAGAAGCTTGTGAGTGTGCGCCGGCAATGACGGGTTTGCTAGAATATCCAGTATCGATTTTTTCAGCAATGGTTGTGCGCGGGTGAATGTTCACAATCAGTTTGTTAATTTTTGCAAACAAACCGTTGATTTTTAAACGAATCGCAAAATCCAGTCCCGCATCCAAAGCAAAACGCGCAGCTGCTGAAGACGCAGCAAAAATTCCTACTGTTTTTGCTTGATCTAAATTCGCAGGACGCAAGTCAGGCATCGCTGCAATATTGCCCGGTAAAAGTTTTTTATTCCAGGCGGCTTGCTCATTTTCTGCAAAATTGATTTGGCTGGTGTAACCAACATCAATCGTCGGACGAACAAAAACCGAGGCATCTTCAAGACAGATTTTCACAAAACCAGAACAGCCCATTTTTAAAATGGCTGATGGAATTAAATTGGTAATGTCATATTTTGCCTCGATAGAAGCTCCCAAATAAGCATTCGGTATTTTTTCAATTTTTGAACGAGCTTTTTTAATATCTGCATCCGGTCGGCTTGGAAACTCTATTCCTGCAGGTTGTGCCCAAACCGGATTTTTTGGATTTGAATCTCGGCTGCCTAAAGCAATTTGAGACATCCAGCCTTTTGGATTGTATGCCCAGCCACCACCGCTTGTGTTATCAATTGGGCTTAAGCCAGAAGCTGTTGTTCCTGGATTTCGACCATAGATGTCGAAAGTTTTATTGGCAGCGAGACCCAATCCAGAATCAGGTAAAGAGCTTTTGCTGTTACCATCATAGGGTGCAGTTATGAAACCAGTTGCGCGACCAAAACGAAATTCGGGTTGAACTGACATTGGACCAACAGGAGTTGGTACCATCACGCCTGGAAGCATTACTTTGATCGATTGCGCCAGTCCTTCTGCCCAAAAATCTAGAGCGTGTGCTTCTAAGATTTCATATTGGCCAACGTTTGCGCCAGAACCCTTTTTGTTGGTCTTAACTGGGGTTAGTTTAAATTTTTGAGTATAGGCATCAATACATCCAACAACTGGTCCGCAGGCCTTCATTCGGTGATACCCCTCGTAAACACCATTGGCTTTATTGAAAGCTAAAAAACCAACCTCTTGCTCGGCAGTAACGTTACCTAAAAGTGTTGTTGCTGTCGCATTTGTTTTGATTTTTTTCTCTGGCAAATCTGCTGTATCTCGCATCAAACAAGTTGTCGCCGCTGCATAACGTGCACCCAGTCCGCCCATTCCGTTCCAAGTTTTGATATTAGTCGGAGAGGCCAGCTCGATCACGTTTCCGGTGAATAGCTCTTGGCTTGCGCTGACGCATTTGTCAGCTGTAACAGTACAGCTAACCCCCAAGGTATCGACCAATTTGCAAATATTTTGAATCGAAGTGTATTTGCTGCCAGAACAGTCCTGTGGCAAGCCAACGATATTTCCATTTTCATCAGCATGAGCTGCGAAACCAATTGCAACCAATGTTGTAGTTATCACAGCACAATAAACTGCCGCACTTGCAGCGGCGCTGGCGACTGATGCTTGTGAAAAAATATTTTTATTCATTAAATTCTCTCCTAGGTAAAAAACCTAAAGCTTCAGTAGCACGCCAATTTGAAATTGAAAAAGAAAGAATTATAATTGATGGAAAAATTAATAAATGAGAATGCTTTTTGACATCAGCGTTAGAATGAAAAAGTTAGAGCAAAAACTTAAATGAGAAAAAAAGCCTAAATTAGTTCGAACCGTTGCTATTGGATTGATCAGATTTTACAGGGACAGCTTTTGAAGATCCTGGCGTCGATATTAGCTTGGTTGGGATTTGAATCGAGTTGATATTTTTTAGCAATGTCGTTTTATACCTTTCATCAGAGCAAGCTTTACGAAGCTCAGCTGTCAATTTCGGGTCTATGAATTTTCCGGCATAACCCTGGCCAAATCCTTGATCTGTTTTTACGAAAATTTGATCTTTACGAAGTATCAATGTTTTCTGGTTGGTTTTCTGGTTGTGTCCAGGTTTGTTTAAATACAAAACGATTTCTTCGCCTCGGCATTGAAGTTGAGAAAAATGCAGTTTAGCACTCTCAACCAGTCCATTGGCAACAGCGGCTCCACCGGCAGCCGCCAAGGTATAGGCAAGAGCCGCAGGAATAGCCACCGGAGACAATAGCGCTACACTTGCGACAGCTAAAAGACCGGCGCCAATACGGTAAGATAAATCAATTGAGTTGTTGTCGTTCGCATAAGCTATATCGCCAAGAGCAAAAGATATTTTTTGTTTAAATAATTTGTTGTCAGATATTTTTTTATTCGCCGAGCGAAGATGGCGACTGAGATCATCAAGTGCGCTTTCGATGTTAGCAAATTTTTTCAGGTTCCAAGTATAGCCATTAACTTGCAAGCCGTTGGTTGCAAGCTCAGCAGACATGGTAGAGTTGCTTAAGAAAATAGTTTTTCCTTCAACAGAAATTTCAGGAGTTGTTGTGTTCAGAGGAATATTATTTTTAGTAAAATAATTTGTTAATTCTTGGTATTGCTCGCTGCTCAAATAAAAACTGCTATAAATTAAATAACTTTGTAGGTTTGTAAACGATGGGGCCGCCGCCACAGTAAGCTCGTTGCTGATAGTTTTATCAGGCGTATCGCCAGACTTTGCGTTTGCAATCGTTAGTGGCCAGTTGGAAATCAATAAAGACAATGAAAAAATAAAGGTAAAAGAATAAGATATTTTTTTGATATACGATTTTGATAATGAGAATATATTTTTCATATCTCATTATCAATTCAGAGGCTAATGTAAATCAAGTTCCAATTGCGAGGGCTCAGGTTTTGTTTCATTTATTGGTAAGGTGATTTTAGCATCGTAAGAAAAGTTTATAGCCTGGACGTATGTCCTAAGAAAATCACGATACATATGGAAATAACCATGATCTCCGATCTCTGTACCCCAGCTGTTTTTAATTTTATAACGAGAAATCTTTCCTGTGTTTCGATCTAAATCGTAACCAACAATGACAACCCCGTGATCATTTGTGGCAATGTTAAATTTTTTTCGAAGATCACGGTTAAGAGGATTTGCGGATTTTGGATATTTGAAAAATGATAAGGACATAATGCCGGTCGCATTGTCGACAAAATTGATATTATGGTCATAAGACAAAATGACATTATGACCAGAATCAATAACTTGTTTTATCGTATTTTCGATAGTGTCGAGATTCGTTTTAACTACCAATGCGTTTTGTGTTTCAAAGACGGAATTTTTATCAAGTGGTTCATCTTTTACGGACATATAAACTTGACGGTTGGAAGCAAATGGAAAGTATTTTTGCATAAATGATTTTGTCGTATAATGTTGTCCATCATAAATAAAATCTGCTGCAAAATCACCGATCATTCCATGAAATACTTTTGAGATATCTGACTGAGCTTTATTAAATAGTTTTGTTTTAGTTTCAGCATTATTTGTTTGATCCATTTTTGCTTTTGTACGAGCGATGATATTCCTGACATATGCATCTAGGCGTTTAGCCATAACTCCAACTTGAAAATCTGTATGTGCAGTCCATGCGGATTCTGGCATTAGGCCATACAACAAGATATATTGCTGTGAAGTAATAATATCAGTGCCTAATTGAACATCCCAATTTTCATTTTTAGCTGCGTCTAGCAAGGCGCTAATGCTTGTGTTGTACCAATGCATGACATTTAAATATTTTGTTGAAATGGTGATTTGTTTGTGATGCAAAAGAAATGCTTCGAATTCTAATTGCGAAGCCCAAGCATGCAAATGGCAAGTGCCAACGTTGTCTTGATTTTTTATTGGTGATTGATTTAATAATTCATTGGAGTAGGTAAATTGAATTTTCCCATGATCATCTTTCAATATATCCAGTTTACTGTTTTTTAACTTGCCATAGGCATCCATAGGTTTGTGTAAATAAATATTTTCACAAACCAACTCTGGGTTGGCAAAGGCAGTTGCGTGAAACGCCAAGGTGAGCACAATAAAATACAACCAGTTTTTAATCACAATCAACACCACGCCATATTATTACCATCGTTTTTGTCATTATCATTTCACCGTAGAGTAACTGCTTTTAATCTTCATTTCGCGAAATATTTTATGTTTTGCAAAACATGCATGATGTCGTTTTATTGAGCTAAATACGTGGCACAGAAAGTGTAATATTCCTAAAGCAATGATTCTTGCAAAGGGGTTTGCAGAGTCTGTAATCGGGTGCAGCCAAGTGGGGCTGCGAGAGGGTAAATATGCGATCTTTGGCGGGGTTTTCATACATCATAGCTTCTGCAATCAGCTTATTAGCGTTGCTCTTGGCTGCTGAACAGTCAGCAGAAGCATCGACAAACTTTTGTACAAATCTGTATAATTCACAAGTCCAGGTAAACGAAAAATCGCGATCGTTTAATGAAATCGTCAACGGCATAAAGAAAGTTATCTCGCCAGAGCTAAGCCCACAAGATTTTAAAATCTCTGGTGGTGAGTTGAATTCTTTAGACCTTCAATTTTTAAAAATGAATTTATCGGCACATATTCATAAATTAATTCGTGGTGACGAACTTCAGGTGTTACAGCCAGAAGATATTCCACCTTTTATAACCTACCATTATGGTGTAATGAAATTTTTTGAAATGAACGCAGAAGAATCCAGCCAGATGAAAAGCTTGATGTCGGATGCTTATCTTGCAAAAAAACCAATTACAAAAATTTATTTAAAAGCTCATCTTAACAATGGTCGTGACTTAGAGCTTCCATATAAAATTAAAAGCATTTCTTCGGAAGATGATTTATTAGCGGCAGAAGCTCAGTTTTATAATGACATGTACAAACAATTTGGCAGTTTGAAAAATGTGGTAGACATCGAAGTAACAATATTTCAATCGCATTATGATGTGATTGTGCGTAGGCCAGAACTGTTAAAGGTTTTCAGATCGATCAATCGTATCAGTGAAGAAGAGGTCGCAGTTGTTGAAAATTGGGCTCAACGATTGCCATCAGGAAAAAAGATTTATGTTAAAAAAATGGTGCCGAATGGTTATTATTATTTATGGTCAACAAAAACTGGATTGAGATAAGGTTTTATTGAATTTGTAATAACAGAGTTTAATTACGATGCTGATCTGAGCAATAACAGCGAAAATGAAACCATTCTCGCTGTTATCAGTTAAATTTTTTATAGTTTTAGTTTGCAGTTCCTGTTTGTGATTCTTTGCCGAAATAGATTCTCTTGAATTCGTCAAAATGCTTTTGTTGCAAACGACCTTTGCGGGAGCACATCAAATTATTTACATCTAATTGATAATTCATCATGACTTTTTCAGATGGAATGTAGAATTCTACATAACAATCAGCAAAACCTAAAACGTGTCCATACTCGTGTCGAATAGTCCATTGTACGTCCCACTCGCTCAGGGGAGTGTTTTTATCCATTACAATCACGTTGCCAGCAAGGCCGGTAACATGGGGTGTAGCTCCTGGTTGAAATTCGATATGGGTTGCACCTTTAGGCGTGAAATCCAATCGCAGTTGCCAGCCGTTCCATTTCCATTCGTCTTCGATGTTGACCGATAAAAAGTCTTGGATTTTTTTATCATTTGGAGTTTGAAAAGGAATCATGGTCAGCAAAGGGTTGTTTGTTGGCCAGCTCACATCATAACGTTGAGCTTGAATTTGAAAATAAGCATTCCACAATTCTTGGCTTGCAGGAAAATATTTTTGAAAAAATGGGTACAATTTAGATTGTGATTCTGCTTTTTTCAAATCACGCGTGCAGTTTGGTCCAAGACCTTGGCTGTTTTGACAAATGTTCAGAAGAGATTCTCTGTAGGATTGTTTTTTTTCTGCGGTGAGGCTTGCAAAGGACTCAAGATTTTTTTGCACATCTACATCTTGGTTTAAATTGTAAAATCCGCGAACATCATTCATCTGATTGTTTGCCATTTCACTCAGATAAGGTTGCATCATAGTCCAGCGTGCAGCGGATTGATAAATGCGATCAATTTTTTTAGCCCAGAAAATATAGTCAGCTTCAGGTAAAGGTAGGTCTTTGCTAAATTCGCTGCCATTTAGTAAAATCTGCGCCATGCTTGGTGGGAGATTTATTTTCATTTCATTGTATTGAGCTTCGATGATTGTATCGCTGTATTTATTTGGTGTTTCAATCGGGTAACCAATCAAATCACCAGGTTTGGTTAGGCGAAGATACTGGTCTTCTTGGCGAAAGCTGTTCATATACTTCAACCATGAAAGATTTCTTTCTCCCAATTTCAATGCTTGTTGAATAGGAGTTTGCATTTCTTCGATATCAGAATCTAAAAATACTGGATTGTTATGCAGGTAATTACGATACATGCTTGATGGTGCATCTGGTGGTAGGTGCGGAATGTTTTTTTTCAATCCGGCATTAGCAGAATTTGATAAGAATAAAATAATACCACTCAGTGCAATTAAAAATAATCCTGTAGCTTTAGGTAATATTTTAATCTGTTCAGAGTTCAGCAAATTTGCAGTGCATACAGCAGATAATTTATTTTTCATTTTTCCCCTCATCCTTTGTTGGAATTCTCATACAAGGGCATTACTTTTGGAAGTAAAGATTGTATATTTCTTAAGCGTGTCGCATCAGACGGGTGAGTGCTTAAAATCTCTGGTGGTTTAGATCCGCCAGCTTGTTCGCCCATTTTTTTCCATAATTCTAAAGCTTCATGCGGGTTGTAACCAGCTCGTGCCATCAATTCAGTTCCGATCTCATCAGCTTCGCTTTCTTGTCCGCGGCCATGTGGTAACGAGATCATCACGGTTGAAACTGCATTCAATGCTATTGCTGTTTTTTGATCAATTTTACCGCTGGCGGCAAGAGCCATCAGGCCAATTTGTTTTAAAATTTCCTCGGACATTCGCTCACGTCCATGCTCACGCAAGGCATGAGCAATCTCGTGACCCATCACCGCGGCAATTTGAGCATCGTTTAATTTTAGTGTCTCAATCAGGCCAGTGTAGAAAATAATTTTTCCACCAGGCATGCAATAGGCATTGATTTCTTTGCTGCTGATCAGGTGAACCTCCCATTGCCATTGGCCAGCATCTTTGCGAAAAATAGTCGTTTGCGGAATCAATTTTTTTACTACAACTTGCAGGCGCTGCAGCATTGCTGGATCCCGATCCAAGATCCCTTTAGCTTGAGCTTCTTTTTTTGTTTGTTCGTAAGCTTGGGCAGAGCTTGATATGATCTGTTCTGTTGGTACTAAAAGCAATTGGGATCGATCAACACCAACAGAGCCTTTTTCGGTTGAGGTCGCACAGCCAATGAAAACCAAAAACAAGAGAGAGTAAATTATTTTTCGTGGAACTGTTTGATGTTTATTCATTTGTTTCCCGTCATTTGTTTCAGTGCTAAATAGATTTCGAATTATTCTGATTGTTTGATTAATTAAATGTAAATGTTTTTCAGAAAAAATTATAACTGATTTGTTTTTGAAAACAAAGATTACTAATCTAAATCTCAAGTTTATTTACTAGCAGGTTCTTGAAAAACACGTCGTTGCTGTTCTACTCAGATTCAACTTAATCCCTGCTAAATCTCATCTTCGCTCTGGGTCTATAAAAAAAATCCCTTCGCAACCTAGCCGAAACAGTTTTTCAATAGTCTGCTAATCATTAGGGATTGTTATTAGTTTCTCGTGATAATGTGTAATATGAAAAAAGCCGAACTGATTTCAGTTCGGCTTTTTAAAGTTACATATAAATCATCAGTTTTTAACTCTGATTGTAGAATTTATTTAACAGTTGAGCCCAAGTTCCAAGCTTCAATTTCGTTTGAATCATGATACAAGTGACCAGACAAACGGTAACCTTGCATGTTTTTAGGGGTCACCGAAATCTCTGAACGATAGTACAAAGGAATCACCGGAACTTCAGCAGTGTATTCTTTTAAGATTTGAGCTGCCAACTCTTTACGTTTTGCGGAGTTGAATTCAAGATCCAATTTGTCCAAAGCTTCATCGACTTTTTTGTTCGACCAGCCTGGCTGATTCTGTCCTGACCAAGAATTTTTCTCAGTTGGGATTTGCGAAGAGTGCAGATTTGATCTTGGTGATTGTTCTGGAGCTGATGTCCATGCAAACAAGGCCATGCCTTCGAATTTTCTTTTGCGCGTTGTTTCGCCAAAGAATACACGAGCGGGTTCATTTTTAATGATGACTTCAACGCCAACTGATTTCCATTGAGATTGTAACAAGGTCTGAACTGTTTCACGAGTTTTCTGACCAGAAGTCGTCATAAACTGTAAAGACAATTTTTTGCCATCTTTATAGCGGTAACCATCGGCACCAGTTTTCCAACCAGCGTCATCTAACAAACGATTGGCATCGCGTTTAGAATATTTGTAAATGGTGATTTTTTTAGGGTCATCAGTAAACCAAGGATCCATCGGCGCAATGTTGTGAACAGCTGCGCGCTGTTTGCCCTCGAACAAGGCTTTGGTGATCTCTTCACGGTTGATGGCGTAAACTAATGCCTGACGAACCTTAAGATCTTGCAGAACTGGGACTGATAAATTCAAATCGATGTGTTCATATGTCACACCTGGCTTGAAATTCATATTGTATGGAAGATTGTCTGCTTTAATGCGTTTTTCAAAAGCTAAGGCTTGGTCAAACTCAAAACCAATTGGTGAAACCATGTCGATGGTTCCTGATCGTAAGTTTGCTTCTAGGGTTCCAGTGTTTGGAATCAATTTAAAGATCACTTTTTTAATCGATGGTTGTTTGCCATAAAAATATTTATTAGCAGTGAATGTAACGTGGCTACCTAATTTCAATTCTGAAACAACATAAGGCCCGTTGTACAAACCAGGATTGGTTGGGTTTTTGTTGTATTCAGAGTTCTGATCATAACCTTGGCTTTTGTTGCCATATTTTTTGAATACAGCTTCTTCGATGTGTTTAGGCATCAAATAAGGCATTTCTTGGTAGAAACTCCATTTGATTTTGTTATATGTTACTACGCATTTTTTCGGATTGCTGTTTTCCCAAGCGATTTTTTTGATATTTTCATAACCATCACGAGTCGAAATAGAAATATTTTGGTTCAGACCCAATTGCCAAGAAAATTGCAAATCTTCGCAAGTCATATCTTTGCCATCACCCCATTTTGCATTTGGAATGATTTCCCAGGTCGCTACCAAGTTTTTTTGTCCGTTCTCTGTGACAATCTTAGCGCCGCCATTTTCTAATGATGGAATTGATTTCGCTAATTGAGTCACCCATTTGGCATCTGGTGATAAAATCACAAATTGGCGAATAGACAAATTCGACATGTACACAGTTGCTGACATCGATTGAATCAATGGATTAAAGTTTTCAAACTCTTGAGTGATACCAATTTTCAATTCGTTATTGCTAGGTAATGCACGAGCCGTTGATGTTGTGCTCAAGGTTGCGCAAGCAATTGCTGAAGCCAAAACGCCCCAGGATGCCTTTTTAATACTCATAAATATTCCTCCAAAAGAAACAAAGTGGTTTTTTAGAGTCATTTTTCTACTGAATTATGACTTTTTATACTGACGCAATGGAGAGTTGCAGATTTTGCGCCAAAAAAAAAGCACCACTACAGGCTTCGCGGCGCTGCGACATTGTTTTTGTCAGAACTTCGATCTAATGGGTGGGAAATTTCCACTCGGTTGGCTGCAATTTGAATATTATTTGCCTGTAAATATTGAATGGCAAATTGAGTGACTTGATCACCAATAGAAAATTGCGAACCGAAACTGTCGACATAATAAACCAGCTTGAGCAAAATCCAGGATTCTGTCGTTTCGCTGATATAAACCAATGGTTCGGGCCAACTGCGAATGGTTTTAACTTCTTTGATGCTTTCTAATAAACATTTTTTGACAAAATCTAAATCTTGGCCGTGATTGATTTTAAATTTTTGTCCCATACAAATGGGTTGATCAGATGGGGAAAAATTTGAAATTTGCGAGTTCGCTAAAAACCGATTTGGCAAAATGATGGTTTCATCGGCCCAGCCGACAAGGGCTGTTGCGCGCCAGGTGATTTCTTTGACTTGGCCGACAGCTTTTTGCATACCGCTGGTGATTTCAATCCAGTCGCCGATATCATAAGCGCGGTCTATTTGCAGAGAAATTCCAGCAAATAGATTTCCCAAGGTGTCTTGTAAAGCCAAACCGAGAATCACAGAAAATGCAGCAGATGTCGCCAGCAATGGGGTCAACTCAATACCGAATATTGAGTTGGCAGTCCATAGGCCTAAGAACAGCGAAAGCAAAAGAGAAACGATGTTCACGATCAATACCGGCACGCCATGTTTCATCGAGCCTAGAAATAAATATTGCAAAATAATTAGACGACAAGTTTTAACAAAAACAATCATGCCTGACATCAAGCTTGCCAAAGCAAGATAAGGTGTCGAACGTGAAATCGAAGCGTCCAAGGGGGCTTGGTGTAATAAAAGTGCAGTCACAAAAAGAGTCGAAAAAATAACAAAATTTCTAAAGATATTTTGCAAGTGAGTCTGAATATTTTTATGTCTTTCCAGAGAAACGTCTTTTAAAAATACTTTGTAAAAGACCCAAGCCAGTGTCATCAAGGCGCAAACAATCACAAAGGGTTCAACGTCTAGCAAGGCATACAGATTTCGCGTGTTCAGCAATTTTTCGCCCACAATCCACCTCAGTCAATATCCATTGATTTTATTTGAGTATGAGGGGGGAAACAACGTTGAATCGTCTGCTGCAACAGAAACCAGGTCTATCGTCGCAGTGGGATCAATTCTTCTCGCGAATTTTAACGACTACAAAACCTTCTTTTCCAATCTGATAACTGACATCAAAACCCAGAAGATCAAAGCCGAACTCCAATCCAATAGAGTCTGAATGATCTACTGGGTAACGACGTTGTTGAGAGGCGGGTCTTGGATCCAGTTCTAACATTTCAAAAATAAAAGATTTTATACCCTCAGCTTCGGCTGGGCTGGATTGTTTTTCGATTTCACATAAATCAACCAGGGCTTCGGGATTAAATACAACAGTGTGGCGTTTGATCGGCTCTGCGGCCCATCCCGCATTCGCTTCTGGGATGGAATCTGCATAGGGAATATATGGTTTGATATCAAGCACAGGTGTGCCATCTAACAGATCGACACCACTGACAAAAATTTCTGGTCCGTTGATGGCATCTAAATCAATTTTTTCAATGGCCACCGCGGAAATGCCAATGGGATTTGGTCGATGCGGAGAGCGTGAGGCTAAAACGCCAACCTTGACGTTACCGCCCAGTCTTGGTGGGCGAATGCTTGGTTTCCATTTGTGTCCACCATGTTGGTGGAAAACAAAAACAATCCATAAATGACTGAATTGTTCTAAAGATCTTAAGGCCGTTTTTAAATCAGGATCAGGGTTCAGTTTAATGATGCCTTTTGCTTGCGACATCAAACCGGGCTGTCTTGGAATGCCAAATTTTTCTTTAAACGGAGAGCTCACAAAGCCAATGGCTTTTACAGAGCTCTCGTAAGAAAATTCTTTTTGTTGGATATTTTTTTTCTGACTCTGCTTAGCGGGTTTCTTCTCTGAGTTATTTTCTGTTTTCTTTTCTGATTTTATCATTAGCTTAATAAAATCATTTCAGTGAGGTCACAGCAATTTTCAGAGTCAAACCATCGATATCCACACTTTCACTGTGTTGCCCTTGTGGCGTAGCAGTTTCGTCTAACAATTCAAATTGCGAGGCCAAAGTCTCACTGACAATCATTGTTTGGTGAGCCTTTGCTGCCGCCATTAATGGTCCACTGCAGGCCAATACCAATTTGATTTTATCATCCATTTGAAAATCCGCAGTTTTTCTTGCAATCTGAATTTTTCGCATGATTTCGCGAGCAAGACCTTCTTGTTCTTGTTCTGCAGTTACAGTTGGATCAATTTCAATGGAAACAATTTGGTGAGTAGAAAGATTTGGATTGTCGCCCTTGGCAGCTCTGCGGATTTCGACATCAGACAGCTGAATGTCTTCGCCTTCGATTGACAAAGTTTTGCCATTTTCTAATTCCAAAATTTCTTTCAAAGACAATTTCATAATCGCTTGGCTGACCGTTTTCATTTTCGGACCTAAACGTTTACCCAGCACAGGGAAATTAGCTTTGGCTGTGATCTGTACATATTGATCTTCGTTGGCATCATATTTGACACTTCTAAAGTTCAATTCATCTAAAAAGTAAGCTTCAAATTTTTTCAAAGTTTCTAAAACCTGAGGATTGCGATGAATGATTTTAATTTCATTCAATGGGATTTTAGCTTTCACCGAAATTTTCTCACGATGATTTCTTCCCAATGCAACCAATACGTCCATGGCTTTCACGGCCTCTTCAAGATCAGGTCTCAGCATTTTTAGCTGTGCTTCAGGAAAACTTTCTAAATGCACACTGTCTTTTTTGTCAGGTAAAACTTGCGACAGATTTTTATAAGTAGCCTCTGACATGAACGGTGCAAATGGTGCCATCAAGCGCGACAACGTCATCAATACTTCGTACAAAGTTTCATAAGCTAAACGTTTTTCTTCAGGCATACCTTGTTGCCAGAAATGACTGCGATTGAATCGGATATAGGTATTTGTTAGCTCTTCAATGAATTGCAAAAGCTGTGGTACCACGTTGTACAAACGATACGCGTCCATTTCTTTTTGTGTATTAGCAATCAAGCTATTTAAACGCGACAGCACCCACTGATCTAAAATATTCGGAGAATTGTAGGCATCACCTTTTGGCGTGAAACCATCGATATTGGCATAGTTCGCAAAAAATGCGTACGAGTTCCACCAACGTAATAAAATTTTACGAATAATATCGTAAACGCCTTTTTCAGAAAATTTTAATTCTTGTGCTTTCACCACCGGTGAATCAATCAAATACAAACGAAGAGCATCAGCCCCATGTTGATTTAAAACTTCCATTGGGTCTGGATAGTTACGCAGGCTCTTTGACATTTTTCTACCATCTTCAGCCAGCACCAAGCCGTTGACGATCACGTTGCGAAATGGAGCTTTATCAAACAGTGCGGTGCCGATCACCATCAATGTGTAAAACCAACCACGCGTTTGATCTAAACCTTCAGCAATAAAATCAGCTGGAAAAGATTTTTTAAATTCTTCAACATTTGTTTGTGGGAAACCCCACTGAGCATAAGGCATTGATCCAGATTCAAACCAACAATCCAAGACACCTTCGACACGTTTCAGCGGCGATTTTCCAGTCGGAGAGGGGATTGTAATGTGGTCGACGACATCAATGTGAAGATCATCAATTTTTTTACCTGACAATTTTTCGAGTTCATCACGAGAGCCCACGCAAATGATTTCGCCCTCAGCATTTCGCCAAATTGGCAATGGTGTTCCCCAAAAACGATTGCGCGAAATCGCCCAGTCCCGAGCATTCTCAAGCCAATTTCCAAAACGGCCATCGCGTAAATGATCAGGCACCCAGCTGGTGGTTTGATTGTTGGCAATCAGTCTATCTTTGATTTTTTCGACAGCGACAAACCAACTTGAAACCGCTCGGTAGATCAATGGAGTGTCTGAGCGATAACAAAATGGGTAACTGTGCTGAATGGTATCTTGTTTAAAGATGCGACCTTTTTTCTTTAATTCTGCAATGATTTCTTTGTCGGCATCTTTAACGCGTTTGCCTTGGTAATCAGGAACTTCTTTGGTGAACATGCCATCGTCATCCACTGGATTGACAATTGGAATGCCGGCACGTGTGCAGGCAAAATAATCTTCTTCACCGAATGCTGGCGCCATGTGCACGATGCCAGTGCCACTTTCGGTGGTGACATGGTCAGCACTGATTACTTTGAAAGCCCCTTGTGATTTTTTGTCAGCGAAATATGAAAACAGTGGTTCGTATTCAAGACCTAAGAGGTCTTTGCCTTTTACTGTTTCAATCAATTCTGTTTCTGTTTTAGGATCTTTAAAAGCCGCTGCAAGCAAAGCCTCAGCTAAAATTAAAATTCGACCAGAAGAAATCTCGCGGACTTTGACGTAATCAATATCTACGCCTACTGCTAAAGCTAAATTCGATGGCAAGGTCCATGGTGTGGTCGTCCACGCCATCAATGAAGTATTATCTTGGCCAAGCACCTGAAACATAATAGTTAGGGCCGGATCTTGAACCATTTTGTAATTCAAATTGGCTTCAAAATTTGAAAGTGGCGTTGAAATGCCTACTGAGTAAGGTACAACTTTGAATCCTTCGTAGATCAGTCCCTTTTTGTAAAGTTCTTGAAATACCCACCACACACTCTGCATGAATGAAACATCCATAGTGAAATATGGGTTTTCCATATCGACCCAGCGGCCTACGCGGCGAACGGTCGTTTTCCACTCTTCAGAATATCTTTTTACAATTGAACGACAGGCATTATTGTAATTGGCGACACCCATATTGAAAATATCTTTACGACTTTCAATTTTATGAGCTTTGTTGATTTCATACTCAACAGGTAGACCATGGCAGTCCCAGCCGAATCGGCGGGGTACAGCATAACCCTTCATTGTCCAGTAACGAGGAACGACGTCTTTTAAAACACCGGCCAGCAAGTGGCCATAATGCGGCAGACCTGTGGCAAACGGGGGGCCATCGTAAAAACTAAAAGTCTTTTGTTCTTTTTTTTCTAAAGTACGAGCGAAAATTTTTTCTTTATCCCAAAACTCTAAAATAGCCTCTTCTTGTTTCGGCAATTGGACATCGGGTTTAACAGGCGAGAATGGTGTTTTGCGGGACTCAGTATTTTGTTTTTCCATAGTGGGTGGCAGCATACTAAATTTCCAGTCATCTGGCACGAATTCGATAGCTTAAGGCGCCGCAGTAAAAGTAACTTCACACTCTACTTACGACTGTGAACGAGAGTCGGGGTGGTTCAGAGGGGGCTGCTCTCGTAAATTCTTAATTCTGATTATTTGAGGTTCTCATTTTGAGTCAGTTGTTAAATTCTTCAGAATCAAAATCAATATAATGAATTTCATCTCGAATATAAATTTTTTCTTTAATGCTATTTGTATATCGAAACCTTTGGCCGATAATGATCCAAGGGGTGGCGAATTGGGAATACAGCCAAATTACAATAAATCTCGATCGTCTTTGTTGAGAACTCAGCTCAAGCTTGTGCTCAGTTTGTTTGGCGTCTTTGCTATTCTTTTTACTTACCAAAATTGTTCAAAATTTTCCGATCAAAGTCCTTTTGAATATTCGCAAACAGTGAATACATCAGGTGGTAGCTCTACGGACAGTCCGTTAGAAGCACCAAGCGGTGTGGTTGATATCAGTATTTATGAAACCAAAATTTCAGTTGGTGGAATCTGTAACGTTGCGGCCGATCAAAAACATTATATCGAAATTGAGCTCTACGATCAGTCCAATTTGCCAATGCAAGTTCGTTTTGAAGGTTCATTGTGTCCGGCCAAAGCAAGCAATCAAGATTGTTTTCGTGCAACGCAATTTCGCTGTGAAAATGGTCAGTATTATGTGACTTTACCAGTGGATTGTTCGATGTATCGAAATTCCAGTTCCAGTCAGTATCGAATGCTGGGACAACTCGTTACCTTTGATGACAAAGGCAACGAGGTTCGAGATGACAATTCTAAATTTGATCGTTTCTTCAGTATCGCCTGGGATACTTCAAGCTGTTCTCACTAATCTAAGATAATGACGCTCTAAAACGACTCATCAAAAGAAACTGTACCGCTGACACCAGTTTGGTAGGCTGAAACTCTTCTTTCAAAAAAGTTCGCAAGCTCTTGCATGTCCTGCAATTCCATAAATGGAAATGGATTTTTCACATTGTAACGAGCTGGGATATGTAGGCTTTCCAAACGCTGATCGGCAACAAATTCTAAATACTGGCGCATGTCTTTCACTGAAAGACCCGCAATACCATGATCTAAAATATCTTTTGCAAAAAGCATTTCGCATTCAATAGCGTCCTCGACCATTTGGGTAACCATGTCGTTCATTTGTTCGTTGAATAAATCAGGTTCTTCTTTGCGAGCAACATTGATAACTTCATTGGCAAAAGCGATATGCATGCTCTCGTCTCTGAATACCCAGTTGGTACCAGAAGCAAGACCTGTTAGCAGACCTTTTGAGCGCAAGAAATACACATAGGCAAATGCTGCAAAGAAAAATAGACCTTCAATGCAAGTTGAAAAACAAATCAAGTTCATCAAAAACTTGCGACGATCTTCTTTGCTGTGGATAGCTTCTAGATCATTGATCGAATCAATCCATTTAAAGCAGAATTGAGCTTTCTTTTGAATAGAAGGAATGCTCTCAATAGCGGTAAATGCTT
Organism: uncultured Bdellovibrio sp.; assembly: GCA_964569545.1. Lineage (GTDB taxonomy): Bacteria > Bdellovibrionota > Bdellovibrionia > Bdellovibrionales > Bdellovibrionaceae > CAZMVK01. Next base: position 925 of record CAZMVK010000061.1, on the reverse strand, counting down.
TGGCTCTTTCGTCTGGATGAGGAATATATGTATCTAACAAAGTTAAATAAAATTGTACGTGCAAGGCTTCTTCATACAACTGTCTTGATAAATACAATCGAGCTTCTGGTGCGTTGATGTGTTTATAAAGATTCAAAACCAAGTTGTTACCAACAATAGAATCGCCAGTCGCAAAAAATGCGACCAAACGATTGATTAAATGTTTTTCTGCCTCAGTCATTTTTGAGTTCAAATCCACCAAGTCCGTTGAGAAATCAATTTCATCAACAGTCCAAGTGTTTTTAATTCCATTTTTATACATTTCGTAAAATGTAGGGTATTTCATCGGTCTTAGATTTAAATCAAATCCTGGATTCAGTAACATAATTCCTCCGTGTATATTCTAAAAAACTTTCTATAAAATTCTATTGGCAAGCTTCGCAAGCTTCAGGATTTTCTAAAGAGCATGCAATGATTTCGGAATCACTGTATGTTTTTTCAGAAGAATTCAATGTCGCTTGTGGTGTCGTATTTGTTGCTGCCAGGCTTGGATTCTTTTTAGTCGTTGTAGTTTTAGCAATCGAAGTCGCCGGGCGAGATCTTAGATAATAAGTCGTTTTGATCCCGTTTTTCCAAGCATACATATACATCGATGACAGTTTGCCAATGGTCGGTGCATCTGTGAACAGATTCAACGATTGGCTCTGATCGATGTAAGCACTGCGCTCGGCTGCCATATCAATCAAAGATTTCATTGGGACTTCCCAAACTGTGCGATAAAGCTCTTTCAATTGCGGAGGAATTTCTGGCATTTCTTGGATGGAGCCTTCAGAAATTTTAATTTCATTTCTTAAATCCTCAGTCCACATACCTAATGCTTTCAAGTCCGACACCAAATATTTATTGATTTGCATACACTCGCCAGACAAAGTTTCGCGTTTAAATA
>CAZMVK010000060.1:16891-18657 GCA_964569545.1 uncultured Bdellovibrio sp. | reverse complement strand
CTTTAGGAAATATTCCGACGATAGCGAATGCCGTTCATCAAAATTCTTTAGAATTTTTGTTTAAAGGTTTTTCAAAACTTGAGCGCGAGCAGCGATTTGCTGTTTTAAAAGAGGCAGGTCTGTTGACGGCAGAAGATGTGGCTTTTTTAAATCGTGGTGGCCTAAAAGACAATTCGCTGGGTGAAAAATTAATTGAGAATGCTATTGGTTATTTTCAATTGCCCTTAGGTGTGGCGACTAATTTTCATGTCGATGGCAAAGATTATTTGATTCCAATGGCGGTTGAAGAAACTTCGATTATTGCGGCGGCCAGCAAGACGGCAAAATGGATTCGTGAATCTGGCAGTTTGACCACCAGAGTTTTAGGTAAAGATATTATCGGTCAAATTCAGCTGGCACGTGTGCGATCCTTTGATGAGTTTGCACAGAAAGTTCTTGCGCGTAAAAATGAATTGATTGAGCAAGCAAATATTGAGGTAGCCTTTGGTTTGGTAAAACGTGGTGGTGGTGTTGCTGACATCACTGTTCGTCGCATCGAGCGCGGAGATGGCGACAGCATGGCTGTGATTCATGTTTATATGGATGCGGTTGATGCTATGGGTGCTAATATAATTAATCAAGTTTGTGAGTTTTTAAAACAGCCGATTCAAGAGATCACGGGTGAGAAAGTCACCATGTGTATTTTGTCAAATTTGGTTGATAGTAAATTGACAGAAGCCACTGTTGTTTTAGAAAATGTGGATCCAGAGCTTGCTGAAAAAATTGAAGAAGCCTCTTTGTTTGCGCAGCAGGATCCATATAGAGCTGCGACCAATAACAAAGGCGTGCTCAATGGTATTGATCCAGTTGTCATTGCCACAGGTAATGATTGGCGGGCGGTAGAAGCTGGGATTCATGCCTATGCAGCCCGAGATGGGCAATATCGTTCGATTACTAAATGGCAACGTGATGGCGCTAAACTAGTGGGTGTTTTTAAGGCGCCGTTGATTGTTGGAACAGTCGGTGGCGTGACAGTATTGCATCCAACGGCTTCAATGTGTTTGCGTATGTTGAATGTGCAAAATGCTAGCGAGTTGTCGCGAGTGATCTCGGCAGTTGGTTTGGTGCAAAATCTTGGAGCTTTGAAGGCTTTGACCACGGTAGGGATTATTGAAGGTCATATGAAATTGCATATCAAGAATTTAACTATGGCAGCTGGTGCCAGTGAAAAAGAAATTCCTTATGTGCAAAAAAAATTAGAAGAAATTCTTACTTTGAAAAAAAGAATATCACACAGCCATGCGATCGAAGTCTTAAAAGAACTCCGTTCCAGTTTCCATCAAAATTAAAATCGAGATCTTATGAAGAGCTTGTTTCAGTCTTTGCTCACAGCCTTTGATGTTTCAGTCGAGCAAAAGACGTCGGGACTTGTTCTTTCGATGCCAGGGAAAACATTTTTGGCTGGTGAGTATTTGGCGTTATCAGGCGGGCAGACTTTGGTGATGTCGACGGATCCAAAGTTTGAATTGTCTTTGAAATTATCTACGCAAGATAATCAAAATCCATTTCATCCGCAGAGTCCTGCTGGAAAGCTTTGGACAATTCATCAAATTTTTCTACAAAAATATAAAATTGAATTCCATGATCCGTATGCTCGAGGTGGTTTTGGGGCATCGTCTTCTCAGTTCGCTCTGTTGTGGACAGCTCTGCAAATATTCAAACAGCAGTTTGAAATTAAAATCGTTAATATTGTTGTTAATCATAAAATAGAGGCCGAAACTTTTTCT
>CAZMVK010000060.1:0-16791 GCA_964569545.1 uncultured Bdellovibrio sp. | reverse complement strand
GAATCTGAATCTGAATCTGAATCTGAATCTGAATCTGAATCTGAATCTGAATCTGAATCTGGTGATGGTGATGGTGCTAGTAATTATGAAAAACAAAAAAATAAAAATTTAATACTTATACAAAAGCAAAAAAAAATATTGAGCTCTTGTTTAAACCCATCATATAGCTTGAATTATTTCTTTGATTTGAATTTGGCAGTGCAAAAAGAACCATCATTAAATAATAATTTGGACAAGATAGAAATTGAGATGGCCAATTGTTTGCTTTTTGATTACCGCAATCTGGCAGAGTTTCAGGGAAAATCTCCGAGTGGAGCAGATATTCTAGGCCCATTTTTTGGCGGATTATCGATGGTTCAGCGTGAGCCATACTTACTAACACAAAAATACTTTTGGCCATTTTTAGATAAATCAGTTTTGTTGTTTCATACACAAAAAAAACTGGCGACCCATGACCACATCAGTCAAATACAAGAAATTCCAGTTTCACAGTTTTCTTCACAGATGCAGTTGTTGTTACAGGGTTTGCAGAGTTCTGATTGGGAAATGTTTTTGTTGGGATTGTCGGGCTACAGGCAAATATTAGAACAAAACAACTGGGTGGCTGATCATACTGCAGAAATTTTAGCATATTTAGATACTCATCCACAGGTGCTTTTTGTTAAAGGTTGTGGTGCCATGGGAGCAGATGTGGTGGCTGTTTTTTGTGCTAAAAGTGCAAAAGACGTTTTGATTGCTGAAATTCAGGAAAAGGGCTTGATTTTGATGGCTAGCGAGGAAAATATCACTGCTGGCATTAGCATTTGTAGCTGATGTTTTTTAGAGGTGTTTATGAATGTTTTTGCGTCAGCTCCAGCGAATATAGCCTTGATTAAATATATGGGAAAAACCGATGTGCTCAGCAATCGTCCTACCAACAGTTCTCTGTCTTGGACCTTGGGGCATTTGCAGACGTTTGTGCGTATCACGGCGCTGCCGGTTGAGGCGCATGAAGATCAATGGGCACCGCTTTTAATTCAAGGGGCTGCACCTTTTGAAATGAGTGACAAGGGACGTGAGAGATTCTTACGACATTTTAAAAATTTAAAAGATCGTTTTCAAATCAAAGAAAGTTTTTTAATTGAGTCAGCAAATAATTTCCCTTCGGATTGTGGCTTAGCAAGTTCAGCATCAAGTTTTGCAGCTTTGACCAAAGCAGCTATTGAATTGTTTGTAAAAATTGATATCAAAAACGAAGAGCATTTGTCTCAATCATCAATGGCTGAATTTTCGCGTCTAGGTTCGGGCAGTTCTTGTCGTTCATTTTTTGAACCTTGGGCTTTGTGGTTTTCTGAAGGTGTAAAGCCTTTAGAGTTTCCTTATATGAATTTGTATCATCAGGTTGTTGTGGTTGAGAGTTCAAAGAAAAAAGTTTCTTCAAGCGAAGCACACAGGCGTGTTGTCAGCAGCCCCTTGTTTCATGGACGAGTCGATCGTGCAGAAATGCGATTGGCTGATTTGATTCATGCATTTGAACATCGCGATTGGCGCAAGGCTTATGAAACAGTTTGGGCTGAGTTCTGGGACATGCATGCACTGTTTGAAACTAGCACTCCACATTTTGGCTATTTACAACCGGGCAGTCTTGAGGTTTTACGTTATATTGATAATATTTGGAATGAACAAGGTGATGGGCCATTGGTGACGATGGATGCTGGGCCTAATATTCATTTCCTTTATCGTGAAGATCAATTGGAATTGGCGTTACAGGTGCGAGAGCATTTGTCGCAAAAATTTCAAATATTTGATCCTCAATCTATGCAAATGACAGAACAAAATGGTGACGTGCAAACGATATTTTTTGATAATCAAAACAGTAAGCAGGATGACCAAACTCCATCTGGATACTCTTCTTAAGCATAAGGTTGATTTTTTGTTACAAAAGTTATTACAAACAAAATTTGAAACTAGAGTGTCTGGTAAATGGATTTTGGCAGGTGAACACGCAGTGTTGCGTGGCGGTCCAGCTTTGGTTTTTCCGCTGAACTCTCGTCGCTTGAGTTTATCTTTTGTTCCTGATTATAAAAATCTCAATTTAATTTTGTCTGGACCTCATGGGGATGAATACCAATTGCTTTTTTGGGGTGTGCTTGAAAAGGCCTGTGAACTATGTGGGATTCAGCGTTCAAAGTTAACAGGAACTTTTCTGATCGAGAGCAGCTTGCCTGTGGGCACAGGTCTTGGTGCATCGGCTGCACTTTGTGTGGCGGTGACTCGGTGGTTGGCGCAATGTGATTTGGTTCCTCAGCCTTATGAGTTTGCGCGCTCTCTTGAAAATATGTTTCATGGAGAAAGCAGTGGGGTTGATATTGCAGTGGCACTGTCTGGGCAAGGTTTGCGTTTTACTCGTGCTGGGGAACGTAAGGCTTTGAATTTAGATTGGCAGCCACAATGGTATATTTCATATTCGGGAAAACGTGGAGTGACTTTAGAGTGTGTTGAAAAGGTCAAAGGTTTGCTAGCGAAAAAATCAGAGCTGGGTTTGCAGTTGGATCAGCAAATGATTGCTGCAACTGAGCAGGCCGAACAGGCATTACTGAAAAAAGATTTGTCAGCTTTGGTTGATGCTATAAATTTAGCAGGTAATTGTTTCATTCAGTGGGGACTCAGTCCAGAATCGCATATTCAGTGGTTGCAAGAAAATGGCGCACTTGCCGTAAAACCAACAGGTTCTGGTGGTGGTGGATATGTTTTGAGTTTGTGGAAACAGACCCCGCCAAAAGAGATTTTGGCTGAACTCATTTCATGTGGTGTCTAAAAGTTTAACAGCAATCTTTTTGCATTTTGAAAAAAATATTTAGCTCAGGCGCAAAATACGCACTCGCCATTTTTTTCTGAACTTATAATCTATTGGCCTGCTCGTTGCTATGTTGTTCGATAACTATCGAAAGGACAGTTGCAATGAATAAGAAAAAAATTATTCAATCTCCGTTTGTTGTCATGGGGTGTATGACAACAATTCTTACTGCGGGATTGATGGGACCAAATGCTATGGGGTTGATGGCGCCAAGTCGTGTTTTGCCAACAAGTGCATTTCACGCGACTAACGATGCACAAGAAGTTCAAATATTAACAACAGGTTTGGGTAGCCTGGAGAAACGTCTGCAAATGATTGCTGATGCAAAAAGCTCTATTGATATGGAGTTTTTTATTTATCAGACCGATCAGTCAGGTCGAATCATGACACAAGCATTGCTAGAAAAAGCGAAAGAGATGAAGGCTAAGGGTAAGCCTTTTTCAATACGCTTGCTCGTCGATAGCAAACCTTCTGTGTTTCAGACAAATTTGAATGCTTATTATGCGCAAGAGCTTGCTAAGTACGGCATTGAAGTTCGTTATTATAATAATATTTCTTGGTTGCAAGTGACCGCAGCACAAAATCGTTCGCATCGAAAAACGTTTGTAATCGATGGTAAAGAAGCGATTGTTGGTGGACGAAATATTGCCGATGAATATTTTAATTTAAGCACGACTTATAATTTTATGGATCGCGATGTTTATCTTAAGGGTTCGTTAGTTTCATCGATTGTTAAAAGCTTTGAAAGTTTTTGGGATTCAAACAGAACTTCTACATTGCCTGAAATTCATGAGCCTCAATTAAAGGACTACAAATTAACAGTATCTGATGTCGAGAATAAAGACTTGATGCCAGCTGATGATAAAAAAGTTGTAAATGCTTATTTAAATGATGTTCAGGAATACAAAGATGGTTTGGCAGCGGCCAAAGATTTGTTAAAAGAAAATTCTGCAGATCGTGGTGTGATTGAAAAAGTTCACCATATTGGTCAACAACAATTAACTGAAGATCTTTCTGGAGTTTGTAACGAATCTTACTTTTTTGCTGACATGCCAGGAAGTGGTGAAGACAAACGAGTTGTTTTTGATCAATTTTTAAAATTGTCTGCGACAGCAAAAAAACAAATCATTATTGAATCTCCGTATACTGTTCTGACGGGTTCAAAACCAATTTTTGCTAGTATTGTTGAAAAACAAAAAATTGATGTGCAAATTTTGACGAATTCATTGCTTTCAACTGATCAAATTTCAACAGTGGCTGCTTTTTTGCCAACAGTTGAAGCCTTGACCAGTTCAGGTGTGAGAGTGTTTATTGCTGATGGTACATCTCCTAAATGGCAGAAGTTTCTGAATCCCGCTGTTGCGCAAACAAAATGGGGAACTCATGCCAAGGGAGCTGTGATTGATGATGATACTTTTGAGATTTCAACATTCAATATGGATCCGCGTTCGCAGAATCTGAATTCAGAAATGGCATTTGTTTGTCGTGGTAACAAAGAGCTGACCGCTGCTGTTCGTGAAGACATGATGAAACGTCAAAAACAAATGGTTGAGTTGGATAAGACTGGTCATCCTAAAGATGGACGTTCAAAATATTTTGGTGTGTCACAAGGAAAACAATTCTTTGTTCACTTGGCAGCGCCACTGGCGAAGATTTTTGATTTTTGGCTGTAATCGTACATTGCAATACTTGCTGCAACCATAGCGTTTAAAGACTCAACATGTTTTGTTGGGATGTTTAAGCGGGTTGCGGCAAGATCTGATGGGGCCCCCGGGCCCTCTTCTCCGATCAGGAGAAATGAATTTTTTGGCCACTGAAATTTTGGCAACTCTTCTCCATTTAAATCTAAAACAATAATAGAACTTTTTGTATTTTTTTGTGTTTGTGACAATTCACGAATACTTGGTCCTTTGAATAAAGGAACGCGAAACACGCTGCCGGCAGAGGCTTTGATTGTTTTTGGTAAAAAGGCATGAGCGGCTTCTTGCAGCAAGATCACTCTTTCTGCGCCAAAGGCTTCCGCACTGCGAATAATCGCGCCAAGATTATTGGGATCACCCAAGGGGCAAAGCAATGATAAGCCCTGGTTGTTAGTTGCGGTATTGGCAGTAAAATCAAAAACAGTCATTTGCGGTTGTTCAACGATTAAAATATTTTGATCTGTGCCAACCATATCGATGGAATTAAACAGTTCAGCTGATAACAAATATTGTGGAACAGATTTTAATAGTTCGGTGATCGCCGTATCCAATGCAAGTTTAGAATTGTTTTTGTATTCCGTGTTTGTGTCTAAATTAGATTTTAAATAGTGGGGGCTATTATCTGAGTCGCTTTTCATTGAGCTTTTTGCCGGGCAGATTTCGCCGATGATTTTTAAGGGTTTTAAAGCTTGCACTTGTTGTTCTAAAAATTCTTGAATCAGTTTTTTTCCAGATAAAAGACAAAGACCTTCTTTTTTAAGGCCTTTAGATTCGGTCAAGCTTTTGAATTGTTTGAATTGCACGTTTTGATTGCTGCTGATTTCAATTTTTTTTCGATTGAGATACATCTAAAAAATTCCTCTTATTACAAATGGCGAAAATATTAAGGATGCAATAAGTATGTTTACCAAGAAACGAGAGATTTTGATTTGTATTTGTGACATCAATCGTCTTCTGGCCACGGTTCTTCGTCAAAATCAGGCAGTGGCGCCATTTTTATTTTTCGGTAAACCAGCAATCTTCGTTCGTGAGGTGTGTGCGGTAAAGTATAGGCAATGTCTTGCTCAAGATCGTAATATTCGCCGACCTCTTCTTTGGCGATTTCTATTTCAGGTCCGACTTGAGGGCCTTTCATCAAATAAACACAACCACCTGTTTGTAAGCTAGTTAAAACATTTTTCAAAGTGTTGCGAACATCTTCAACCGCGCGTGTGATCACGCCTTGCACTGGGTAGGCAAAGTACGGATTGATATTGCGACCAATGATATCGAGATTTTGTAAATTCATTTCGCTGCGCACATTTTTTAAGAATTCCACCCGACGTTGTACGCCCTCGGCAAGAATGATTTTTTTATCTGGGAATTGAATTTTCAAAGGAATTCCTGGAAAGCCAGGCCCGGTGCCCACATCCATCAATGGAAATTGCAGTTCAGTCAATTCTGGAATGATCATGCAGTCGATAAAATGTCTAATGGCGATGTCGCGAATTTTTAATAAACGAGTGAAATTTTCTTTTTCTTGGTTGAGCATCAATAAACGGTAAAAATGTGCCAACTGTTTTCTTTGAACATGATTCACGGAACGAAAACCATGATTTTGGAAAATGTCTGCTAAGCGGTCATTGGCTTCTTCTAAAGAGTAAATGACGTCGGGTCGACGGTGAGTTCCACTGCCTGCCAAGTTAGCAGAATTTTTTTGTTTCTGCTGGTTTCGCGTAGTGTAGGGTGAAATGTTGGTTTTATTTTTATGAGCCATGTTGTACAGTTGGAGACTATGTCACAAACTGAAAATGCGCAAACAAAACTGGAAAATCTCAAACAATTAGCCTTGCAAAAGATGAAAGAGGCGGCAAACAGCCAATCTCTTTATGACGTCAAGGTTGAATTTATGGGTAAGAGCGGTCAATTAACTGAAATCATGAAAGAGATGGCGAAACTTCCGAAAGAAGAAAAGCCACTTTTTGGTAAATGGGTCAATCAAGTTAAAACTGAACTTGAAGAAGCCTATGTGGTTTTTGAGAAAAATTTAAAATCACAAGAACTTGAAAGCAAGATGGCAGCCGAAGAACTGGATCTGACTTTGCCAGGACTAAACACATCGGCAGGGCATGAACATCCAGTGTCTAAGGTCACTCACGAGATTTTTTCAATTTTAGCGCGAATGGGGTATTCGATTCGCCAAGGGTCTTTGATTGAAAAAGATTTTTATAATTTTGAAGCCTTAAATATCCCGCAAAATCATCCTGCACGAGATATGCAGGATACATTTTTTGTCGATCCTACACATGTGTTGCGTACTCATACTTCGCCCATTCAAATTCATTGTTTAGAGTCTGAAAAACCACCTTTACGCATTGTTGGCACTGGTGCGGTTTTTCGTTGTGACAGTGATATTTCACATTTGCCACATTTTCATCAGATCGAAGGCATGTGTGTCGATCACAAGGTGTCGATGGCGGATCTCAAGGGGACCATTTCATTTTTCGTGCGCGAGTTTTTTGGCAGTGGATTGAAAACACGTTTTCGTCCCAGTTTTTTTCCATTCACAGAGCCATCGGCAGAGGTCGATTGCACTTGCCCAATATGCAAAGGCAAAGGTTGTAGTATGTGTAAAGGATCTGGTTGGATTGAAATTGGTGGTTGTGGGTTGATGAATCCCAAAGTTTTTGGTTTTTCTCATATTCCGTATCCAGAATGGCAGGGCTTTGCTTTCGGTTTTGGTATTGAGCGCATGGCGATTATTAAATACGGTATTGAAGACATTCGATTGTTTCCTGAAAATGATTTGCGATTTGTCTCTCAGTTTGAATAACGGCAGGAAAAAATATGAAAATATCATTAAAATGGCTCTGTGATTTTGTCGACATTCAAGATTATTTCAAAAAACCAGAACAATTGGCCGAGGTTTTGACCAAAGCTGGGCTTGAGGTCGAAGAAATTAAAAATTTGGCCAAAGATTTTGAACACGTTGTTGTCGGTTTGATTTTAGAAAAAGACAAACATCCCAATGCTGATAAATTGTCGTTGTGTCGAATCACAACAGGCGAAGGTGTTGTTCATCAAATCGTCTGCGGAGCACAAAATCATAAAGCTAATGACCGTGTGATTGTGGCTTTGCCGGGTGCGGTGTTGCCGGGGAATTTTATTATCAAACAAGCAGCGGTTCGTGGTGTGGATTCTGGCGGTATGCTTTGCTCATACAAAGAGTTGGGATTGGCTACTGTCAGTGATGGCATTGCAATTTTACCTGAAACAGCAACAATTGGTCAGAGTTTCGCTGAATTCGGTGGTTATGATGATGTGACTTTTGAGCTCAAGGTGACTGCCAACCGAGCTGATTGTTTAAGTCATTATGGTTTAGCAAGAGAGGTTGCTTGTCTTTTGGGGAGAGAGTTGAAAAAGAATCCTGTGTTTGAAACGGATTCTAAAATTTCCACACAAGAGCAATTTGCGGTGCAGGTGCAAGAGTCCGTATTGTGCCCAAGATACACGGGCCGTTTGCTTAAAGGTGTTAAGGTTGGGCCATCGCCTCTTTGGTTGCAAAAACGCTTAGAAGCTGTGGGTATGAATTCGATTAATAACATTGTCGATGTGACTAATTATGTGATGCTTGAACTTGGTCAGCCGTTGCATGCTTTTGATGCTTCGCAAATTCGCGGTTCAAAAATTGTTGTCGCGAAATCTCAAGCGCAAGAAAATTTCACTACCTTGGATGGCACTGAGCTGTTGCTTGCCGGAGATGAGTTGATGATTAAAGATTCCGAGCGCAGCTTGTGCATGGCTGGTGTCATTGGCGGAAAAAAGTCTGGTGTCAGTGATGCCACGGTGGATGTGTTTTTAGAAGCTGCTTATTTTGCTCCGGCATCAGTGCGCAAGTCTTTGCGACATCATGGCTTGAACACAGATTCGGGATATCGTTTTTCTCGCGGTGTGGATCCAGAGGGAACCTTGTTAGCTTTGCATCGTGCTTCTGAATTGATTTTACAAGTTGCTGGTGGCACTGCCTTGGCAAATGCGATTGATCATTATCCTGTTCGTCAGGAAAAAGCTCCAGTGTCTTTGAAAATTCAGACGATCAATGAGCGTTTGGGATTTGTCGCAAAGCCAGTACTTTTTGAAGATTATATGAAACGTTTAGGTTGCCAGTTACAGACGGTGGCAGAGGGTGATTATGTTGTGACTCCTCCGTCATATCGTTTTGATTTGGAAATCGATATGGATTTGGTAGAAGAGTACGCGCGTTTGATTGGTTATGAACATATCCCAGAGAATATTCCAACATTGGCCGCGGCACCCGCAGCCCATGATTTAAATTATCTCTTACATCGTGTTGTTTCTGAAAACCTGCGTGCTCAGGGGTATTCGCAGGCGATGCATTTGGCGTTGACCGGTACGCGATCGCAATTGCATTTTTTGAAAAATTTAAATTCATTGAGAGAGGCCGGGCTTGCGATCAGCGAGATGCCAATCAAGATTTTAAATCCATTGAATGAAGAGCAGGATTCATTGCGTATGTCTTTAAGTTTTGGCATGTGGCAAAATATTGTGCGCAATTTTCATCAGGGAAATCAGTTTGGCCGTTTGTTTGAAATTGGCAAAACATTTCAATTCAATGGTTTGGGTCAATACGGAGAAAATTGGCGATTGGCCCTGTCAGCATGGGGACATCCTGCGGGTTTGTGGCAAAAAGATTTTAATTATCCATTGGTGTTTGAATTGAAAGCCAAGGTTGAATCTTTATTACAAAGATTTGGTATTGGTAATTATCAGTGGTTGAGTGTTTCTAAGCGTGGTGATGTTTGTGATTTTATTCATCGTGGGCAGTTTGCGCATTTGATGGTGGAAGGTAAAAAAATTGGTTTTATCGGGTCCATGCATCCTGCTCTTTTGGAAGATGAAAAAGTCCGCGTGCCCGCTGCAATTTGCGAGTTGGATTTAGATCTATTGTTAAAAGGTCAGCCACGAAGTCGTAAAATCGAAAGCTTTTCTCGATTTCCAAAAATTGATCGCGATCTATCTTTGGTGATGGCGAAATCTGTGAATGTGGCACAGGTTGAAACTGAAATTCGTGCGGCAGCTGGTGAGCATTTTGTAGATTTGGAAATCATCGATGTTTATAGCGGTGACAAGCTTGATCTTGGGCAGAAGTCCGTTACTTTCCATTTGGTTTTCCAAGACAGGAAAGACACGCTGCGCGATCAGGTAGTTCAAGAGGCAGTTGATAGAGTTTTGCACAATTTGTCAGAAAAATTGCAAATTAGCGTTCGATAATTTGCGATAAATAGTTGATTCATTTGATTATCTTGTTAGCCTATAGGTGATGGGTAATGGACAGGACAATTGAATAATTGTTTGATGTTGTCTCTATCAGAAATTTCACTGATGAGCTTCATGTTATTAAATCATCAATTGATAATTCAGTAATGAGTTTCAATGAATCTGGCTTTTATTGCTTTGATTATTTGTGGGGTAGAACTATGGCAGGACAAAATATTGGCAAATCAACAATGACCAAGGCGGATATTGTTGAAAAGGTCTATGAGAAAATTGGCTTTTCTAAAAAGGAAGCTTCTGAGCTTGTTGAAATGGTGTTTGGAACATTGAAAGATGTTTTGCACCAAGGTGACAAAATTAAGATCTCAGGTTTTGGTAATTTTGTTGTGCGTGAAAAAAATGAGCGAGTAGGTCGCAACCCACAAACTGGTGAACAAATTAAAATCAGCGCAAGAAGAGTATTAACTTTCCGTCCAAGCCAAGTGCTTAAAGCCATGTTAAATGGTGAAGATTACTCTCACTTGATGGATAAAGAAGAAGATGACGGCGATCACGAGAACGACAATGACTGAAATCAATCCACAGATAGAAAATCAGACGAACATGCAATCTGATTTGCAAAATGAAATAGATCACAATCAGCTTCAACTGGATTTAGATACTGAGATGGATGCAACTGAAGAATTCACTTTGGCATTGTCAGATATGCATTTTCTTGAAGAAGAACCTTCGATCGTTGTTTCACCTAGCTTGGGAAATGATGCAGATATATCAGCAGCAGATATCTCTGAAAAGGTGATCAATGGTTCTGAAATTGCTTTTTCAGCAGCTGCAATCAGCGATCGTGGTTTTGATTTGTCATTGCCTGCAGCTTTGTGTGATGAGGCTTTGATTAAAGAAGTACAAAGTATTCCAGATAAAATGGGATTTAAAATCGGTGAGGTCGCGGACATGCTTGGTATCAAGCAATATGTTTTGCGCTATTGGGAGAGTGAATTTGATATTCTCAAACCTAAAAAAGCACCGAACAATCAAAGATATTATACTAAAAAAGATGTCGAAAATGCTTATTTAATTCGTAAGCTTTTGCACCGTGATCGTTTTTCGATCGAGGGTGCACGGTCTGCAATGAAGGACTTAAAAACCTTTGTTCGCTCTGAAGTTAAAAAAGAAAAAGACATCAGTACCATGAATCAGAAATTTGAGGTCATTCACGATCAGCTGGATGATTTGATTTTAGATATCCGCGAGCTTCGTCAGATTTTTGAATAGCACCCTGTTAATTTAATAGAGATTATTTTAAACGAAAAAGCCGCAGTTTTTTATCTGACTTTTTTAAGTATAGATAATTGGCTGCGGCTTTTCTTTTTTTATTTTACAAATTATTTAGAAATTAAAATTATATTTATTCATTATTGTTCTTCAGTTTGCAAAAACGTCAGACCGTTAATCACTGGTGCGGTTTTGTCTTTACGTCCAAGATTACCAAGGCCCCATTCGTCTTCTATTAATTTTAATAAACTGTAATGATCATGACGAGCAGAGATAACGACACCTTTTTTTAATTTTGGCGATTGCATGGCTGTGTAAAATTGATTTTTGCTAAAGCGGTTGCCTTCGTCAAAAGTAGCGATAAACAGTGTGTCAGCCATCAGTCGAGGATCTTTTAAACTTGCTGCAAATGTTTTTTGAAACCAGCTGCCGGCATAATCGACACCTGTGTCGTGACCATTGTTTTTGTTGTTTGGAATAATCATTACGAACTGTGGCAAACGGTGATTAGCCCAGTCTGATTGAAATTGAGAGAAATTTACAATTTTTGCACAACGAGTGCGATTGCCACTGACATTTGTAAAACTTAAAAATGGAACGTGTTTGCGTGCATAACTTCCACTTGTTGAGCCCAGATAGCAGTTACCTGGATAATCTTCAGCGTAAACCTTCCAGTCCATTTTTTTATTTTCTAACAAGTCACCGAGATGTGACACATTTAAATCTACGTTGCTGTTAGAGGTCACCCCGAATGTATCACCGGCAACCATGGCTAAATAATTTGGTTGCGAGGGACGAGCTTCGCCAATTGTCTGCTCAAAATAAACACCTTCTTGTGCGAACTGTTTAAAGAACGGCACTTGTAATGTCGGCTGTGGATTTTCATTTTCAAAAACAACCATGATGACTTTTTTGAAACGAGGCACCGCATTGGTGTTGTCGCCGGCAAAACTATTTGCAGCAAAAATAGATAATGTTGTTAAGGTTATAAAAAAAGATTTTAGAATATTATTTTTCACAAGAACCCTCCGTGGTTTTAGTCGATATTAGAGCTATTGCTCTGGCTTGAATAGCGCTAGTTGTTAGGACCATCGCAACCTGGTCTTTAGTGTTGCGATAGTCCTAAATACGTAACATAAGAGTTGGTTTAAACTTGTTGATTCCGTTCTATCTAAAGAACTAGAGTGTCCATCTATGAAATGTCCATGTGGTTCGAATCAAAATTTTGCAGAATGTTGTCAGCCTTTTTTAAAGGGATCCTCTTTTCCGGAAACAGCAGAGCAGCTGATGCGCTCTCGTTATGCGGCTTATGTTGTCGCTGATATGACTTATATTCAAAAAACTTTAGCGCCTGAATCGCAAAAGAATTTTGATTTAAAATCAGCAAAACAATGGGCCGAAGATTCTAAATGGAAAGGCTTAAAAATTCTTTCAACAGATAAGGGGACTGCGTCTGATAAAAAAGGAACTGTCGAATTCATAGCATCCTATGAAGCAGACGGTGAAGCTCTTGATTATCACGAGATGTCTCAATTCCGTCGCAGCGAAAGAGGCCATTGGTTGTACATCGATGGTGATTCGCATACTCATAAAGAGGGCGAAGATCCTCATCATCACGAAAAACCACAAACCGTGGTGCGCGAATCAGCTAAAATTGGTCGCAATGATCCTTGCGCTTGTGGCAGTGGAAAAAAATATAAAAAGTGTTGTGGCGCCTAGCGCAGTCTTATTATGGCCTCATTAATAAAGGGAATTTTGGATAATCAGTTCCCAGATTTTTTTATAAGCTTGCGATCTCAATTTGTCTTTGTGCGCGATCAAGGAAACTTTATTTTTGCTTAGGCTGCCACCGACCTGTTGCAGCTGTGAAAAATGACCAGCAACAGATTGTGGTAACAAAGCTAAATGATTTGTTTGTATCGCAGTTTTCGCAATCAGGTCATAATCTTTGATCGCAACTTTTTTAAGATGAGCAAATTTGCGAGTGACCAAATTAGACATTTGAGTTTCAGGATTAAATAAAAGATGAGTGGCAGTTTTATTTGGAAGCTTTCCCGTTAATTGATAAATAGATAAATAATCTTCGCCAATATTTTTAGAAACTATTTCGGGCTGTTTGATAACCGTAGCAACAATGCCAAAATCAAGATCATCGTTAGCAATATTTCTAGCAACAGTAATGGATGGCAGAGAATGAATTTCGATTTCGATTTGTGGAAATTTTGTGGTGATACCTTGAATAATTTTTGGCAAATATATTGTAGCTAAACTTGCATTCATGCCTATTTTGAATAAACCAGTCGGCGTGTCAGAGTTTTGCATCATAGCCTGGAAATGTTTTTCCCAATTGGTTTTAGTTTCTTTGATGGCACTAAGAAATTGGTTGCCAGCAGAGGTTAGAACAAGGCCGTTATTTTTGCGAGAAAACAGCTTTTGTCCAAGGTCTTCTTCTAAACGATGTAAAGCTCGGGACAAACCAGATTGTTGAATGCCAAGCGATTCGGCTGTTTTTGAGATATTTAAAATATCTGCTGTTGCTAAAAAATAAGAAATTTCTTTTTGAAAGACATCCACGTATTTAAACTTATCAAATCTAAGTACTTTTGACATATTCATTCCAATCATGACGGCTATTCTTGCAATTTAACTAAATTGTTCGTTCATGGATTCTTGTTGAAATTTTTCGAGCAACTGATCTTTTTCCAGCCAAATCTGATTGATCCAATTTTGAAATTTAGCACGAAAGACAGGATCATTTTCATAGTCGCCTTGTTTTAGCTCTTCAGGAATTTCTCGGATCTGTGTGTGGATATAGATCTTTTTGATTTTTCCACTCATAAAATTCCAAAAAGAAATTTCATTGCCAGGAAGATCTTGATAATAAATTGTCACATCCACCATGGATTTGATTTTATCACCCATGACATTCAGTGCGTAGGCCATCCCGCCAGATTTAGGTTTTAATAAAAATTTGTACGGCGAATTTTGTGATTTGTGTTTAGAGGGTTGAAATCTTGTGCCTTCTAAAAAATTCATGACAGAAACAGGGGTGAATTTAAATTTTAAACAAGATTTTTTTGTGATCTCTAAATCTTTACCTTTGTATTGAGGATATTTTTGCAAAAAAGCTTTGCTGTAACGTCGCATGAATGGAAAATCCAAGGCCCACCAGCAAATGCCTATGAACGGAACCCAGATCAAATCTTTTTTAAGGAAAAACTTAAGAAAAGGGATTCGATGATTAAAAACTTTTTGTAAAACAAAAATGTCGGCCCAAGACTGATGGTTGGAGATCACTGTATACCATTCGTTATACTCTAAACCTTTAAGGCCGCTGATTTTGTATTCTGTTTTTTGAGTTAATTTAAGAACCAAACTGTTCACATCAATCCATTTTTCAGCCAACCAGATTAAAACTTTGGAATTGATTCTTTTAACTCTTTCAATCGGTAAAAGTTTAAGAACTGAAAGCCAAATAATCGGCGTGCTCAGTAAAACCGTATTGACAGCTAACACGCAGTAATTAAATAAACCTTTAAGTGGGGCGGGAAAATATTTGAACATAAATCCTCTGTGTGAATTCGCAATACTCATTGATTAATACAGATAGCGTGAGTTGTAAATGCGCATTGTTGTTTAGAGTTTTTACGCCATTCGATTGAAAGATTTCATTTGAGTATGTCAAGTCACTGATTTTATTTTTTCCTCAAAATTACAAATATCAGCTTGTGTCGTCCAATTAATAATCCAGCTTCTCGGACTAAATTTGGTGAAATCAAATATAACCCATATACAGACTAAAAAAAATTGGTCCAAACCTTGCCATTGATGTCGCCGGAACTATGTCCGGGAGGGTCAAATGAAGGTTCGCTCAGCAAAACTCACAATTGCAATCAGTATTCTTCTGATTGAGCCGCGTGTTTTAGGGGAAGACGCCAAAAGCATTAGAGATCTTGTATTAGCAGAGATGCCAGAAATTCAGTCTGTAAAAAATTTTGACGAGCTCTCAGAGGTTCTGCAGCAAAATATAATCAAGCTTTCGCCAAAGACTTTAAATTCACTTTTAAGCTATTGTGAAAAAGATTTTTCAGAAAAAATCTCAAGTCTAAATAAGCCAGAACTAATTTTTAAAAATAAACAGAAATTTTTATTTAGAAAAGAATTATGGGGAGGCATAAAATATGATTTCGAAAAAGACCTGTTTTCTGCAGTTGTCGACAAACAATCGCAAGAACTTAAAACACAAGCCCCAATTGGTGTTTATTGGTTGTTGAATGGGCCATGCAATTTAAAATGTATTCATTGTTATGGAAATGTTGAAGAGTTTCCAAGGGAAAGTTTGAGTGAATCTGATCAAATGATAGTGGCGCAAAGAATTATTGATTCTGGAGCCATGCGTGTGACTCTGGCCGGGGGAGAGCCTCTTTTAAGAAAAGACACTCCTCTAATAATTGAAAAATTGGTTGAGCATAACATTTCTGTGGTTCTTGGTACGAATGGTACGTATTTGACGAATGAAATGATGCCAACAATTAAAAAGACATCGTTGGTTGAGATCTCTCTGGATTCGCATGATGAATTTATTAATAATAAAATTAGACTCAGCAGAACAGCTTCTGGAAATGCATTTAAAGAAACATTAAAAGCAATTGATCTGTGTGTTGCTAATCAAGTTAAACTTAAGATTTTAACCAGTCTGAACAATAAAAATTATTCTGACCTTATCAAAATAGCCGATCTCATTTATACTCGTGGGGTTAGAGTATGGGGTATTTCATGGACGTTATTCGCAGGGCGAGCAAAACAAATTTACAAGGAACATGTTCCTGTTGAATCCAAAAATATTTCAAATGAGATTGAACAAACATTAAATTTGATTCAAATGAAATATCCAGATTTAAAAATCAAATACTCGAACCGATCAAATTCTAAAGAAAATAATCGTTTTAGTTTTCTTATTTTTCCCAATGGGCAAGCTTTTGCTGAAGATTTAAATGTGGGCCAGAAATTTCCATTTTACTCATTGGTTGCCTCGCCATTAATAAAATCATGGACGGAAGAAAATTAAAATTATAATATCAAGCAACATTTCAAACGATGGGTTTCAGATCGTATTGAGTTTAAAGGAGAAGATTGTGTCTAGTATTGAATTTATAGATGTTTTAGACGAACAAAATAATATTGTGAGAACTGTCACAAAATCAGAAATATATCGCTCGCAATTATCGCATCGAGTAGTGCATGTGATGCTTGTTTATGGGGATCAGATTTTTATCACTAAACGTTCGAATCAGGTCCGATATTTGCCTGGATATTATTGCAGTTCTGCAGCAGGACATGTTCAGTCAGGTGAGAGCCCACAAGAGGGGGCGATTCGTGAATTAAAAGAAGAGATTGGTTTGAGTGGGCCCATTGTTTTTTGCGAGGATTTTTCATTTGTTCATGAGTTCAGAGTTCAAGTATCTCTTTTTTTAAAATATTTTGATCCCAAGTTGGACCAGCTGAAGCTTGAATCCAGCGAAGTTGAGCAAGGACAGTTTATAAATATTAGTGAAGTTTTGGCCATGGATCAGTCTGCATTTCATCCGCAGCTGTCTATCTGTATTGAAAAAACAAAATCATTTTTAAATTCAAAATTGTTAAATAAGGAAAAACACTGCTGTCCGGTTTAAATCATAGATTGAAAGTCATCTGAAGCCCTATAGGGTG
>CAZMVK010000059.1:10753-18874 GCA_964569545.1 uncultured Bdellovibrio sp. | reverse complement strand
TCCTCGAGGCAGCCACTTGGCTGGCCTCTTCGTCGGCGCCTTGGCTGCGATCATTTTATTGCGCACTCTGAGCCTATCAAAAAATTCGCAGGGCCTTTTTTGCCGGTTGGTTCACTTGTGCGGCTTACAGAGAGTAGGCTTTCAAGCCCTAGCCGGCTTTTAGGGCTTCGTTGTGGGCTGGTATTTCTATTATGAATTGTGTGTTTCCGGTGATTGCCGAGTAGGAGAGTTTGCCGCCGTGGTCTTCGATGATTCCTTTTGAAATACTTAAACCTAGACCCGTGCCTTTGCCGACGTCTTTAGTTGTGAAAAAAGGTTGCATCATTTTTTGCACAACGTGGTTGGGGATGCCATGGCCGCTGTCTGTAACGGTGATTTTTATGTTTTGTTGGTTTTTTGTTACGTGCAGTTCGATCCATTTTTCTGGCAAGCTAAGAACGGCATCATGAGCGTTGTTAAGAAGGTTCATGAGCACTTGTCCGAGCTGTGCAGCACGTCCTTTGATCATCAACTGCGGCATAATATCTAATTTAATTTCGATAGAGTGATTTTTAAATCGTTCACGACAGAGCTCTAATGTTTCATCGATGACTTGGGTTAAGATGATGACCTCCATTGGGTCATTATCAGAATTGCGTGAAAAAGAACGAAGGCCTTTGATGATTTTTGCAATGCGATCAGTTGTTCTGGCAATCATATCTAAAGATTCGATAATTTTCTCTGGCTCGAGATTGCCTTTTTCAATTTTGCTTTTGATTTGCCAAACCTTACCGCTGATGATCGTCAATGGGTTATTGATTTCGTGAGCGATCCCGCCTGCCATTTCACCCAATGAAGACATTTTAGAAGATTGAACTAATTTATGTTGAGCAAGAACTTCGGTTGTAATGTCTTGGCAGGTGCCAAACAATCCTGACACTTGACCTTTTTCATTGATAATAGCTTGGCCTTTGAGCTCGATCCAAGACTCTTGTTCTGTCAAACTCAGGCGACAGCGCATGGTGTAGGGTTGTCCTGTCACTAGGGAGTTTTCAATGACCAGATTCCAGTTGTCTCTGTCTTCAGGGTGAATCGATTGCAAAAGATCTATGTATGTCGGTTCGCCTAGACTTTGTTCTCTGTGGAAAATAATAAACATTTGTTTGGACCAAGTTTGTATTTTGCTAATAGGGTCAAACTGCCAGCTTCCCAATTTTGCTACGGCTTGTGCCTCGTTGAGTGAATCTGCTACCTGTTGTAATTGTTCGTTGGCTTTTTGTAGTATTTGCCCTTTGTCATCGCTTTGTTGGACGAGCAAGTCTTTTAGGCGAATGTTGGACATGACAAATTCACGAGCAAAAATAAGTAATACAACGGTTGCTCCTAGAAAATTTGTTGGTTTTAGCAGCTCAGCAGGAGGATCGGGCATCAACCAAGAATTTGGCACAAAACTAAATCCGAGAAAGTGCGTACAGGCCCAAAAAATCAAAGAGATAAAAATGCAAAAGGATATTTTTTTTAGCTCAGTAATTTCGAAAATCAATAAAGGTAAAAGCATTGCTGGGTAATAAAAGTATTCAACATTAATGAGATGGAGCATGGAAAGGCTTGTCAGATAGATATATAAATGACAGCTAATTACAAACAGAACTCTTGATGCGGATGGAAAATTATTTTTTTCAAGCCAAATTGTAATAGGTGTTAAAATGAATGCACCAACGGCCACGACGATCACGGCGAAATAATCAATAAGGTACCAATATAGAATGGTATAAAAAATTAAAATCACCGCAACAGATAAATTTAAATTTGCAAAGAGCTTCTTTTTCTCAATCTGACGAGCTTCCAAAATAATTTGAACTTCGTCATGTGGCTTTATTAATTGACTAAAATAATTGGTAAATTGAACCATGTTATATCTATCGGTTTAGAAGTATTAAAATTGACTGGGCATAGGACTGTATCGTTGGTCGTATGGTTTTTATTTTTGAGTTATTTTTTTTAAAGCGTCTGTTGGATTGTCAGATTCTTCAAACTGTTTACACAACTCGATAAAGGTCGGGATGTCTTGATTTGCTTTCTGAAAAAGAGACTCAAAATCAGCTAGATCTTGGTTGTATGTTTTATAGATCAACAGTTTGGCATTGTTTAGCTTGTTTTTGCTAAAAGACTGATAAGAGTCAGATTTTAATTGCGGTAAAATGTTGTTTTTAAATTTTTCTTGAATCGTTGCCAAACGATCTATTCGTTTCTGTTCAAGTTCTGAATTTTCTGACGAAATACTGGCGTTGTTATTCTCTTTATACCAATTTTCTAAATCATTTATTTCAGGTGAAATAAAATTGGAGAAAATTTTATCGTCATCGTTTTCGTTTTTGATTTGCAATAAGGTCGGAGAATTCAAACCTTCTTTTTGTTGGTAAAACATCTCTGTTCCTTTGTTGCCAATAAACACAGCCAGGCGTTCATTGAAATCTGCAGAGTTTTTTATATACAATGTGGTATGTACTGTCTCATGGATCACAGTGTTGACCAAATCGTGGTCTCGGTACTTGGTCATTGATGAGAGCAACGGATCGTCAAACCAACCCAGGGTGCTGTAGGCGGAAACTCCACGTAAATAGGTATCCAGATTTTCGGATTGCAGTTCGCGCTCTTCATCTTTGGCATCACTCTCGTTAAAGTAGCCTTTGTAGGGTACTGAGCCTATAAACGGAAAGGTCCACAAATGATGTTGCAGTTTCCATTTAGGAGCTGCACTGACCACATAAGTAACGTACGGGCGTTCTAGATCGACATAGGTGGTATAGCTTTTTGTGTTTTTTAATTTTAAATATTCAATGGCAAAATGATGGGCTTCAAGACTGAGCGAAAGTTTGTGTTTAAAATCTGCAGATAGATTTTTGTCTTCAAGTATTTTTTCAATCGGCGTTCTTTTAGCTAAGATTTTCATCTGATTGTAAGCGCTTTGCGTGTAATATCCCATCTGACATCCGCCTAACAAAGGCAACGTTATGATGAGTAGGGCAGATGACAGAAATTTTTTTTTAAACATTCAATTTAAAACGCGCCAATTATAACATCCATGACACGCCAACATGTCCTGAAAGTTGGGTGACCTTGGTGCCATTGTTTGTTGGTGTTTCGAGGGTGTCGTAGCTGGTGCGTATAGCAAAAGCTTCAGTGATAAAGAATTTAAAGCCTACACCATAGCTTGGCGAGTAGCCACTGTAGGTTAGATCCCAAGGATTGTTGCTGTTGTCTTGAACTTGCTGTTTGATTCTGACATAGGCAGCGCCAGCTTTAACAAATGGTTGAAAGGGAGCTTTACGATCAGCAAAAATGTAAATCAGATTAGCGCCATAGATATCGCTGTACTGTGTTGTTGTTCTTAAGAATGCGCCAGAGTAATCCGGTTGTTTTTCTTTTTTGACATAAAGTCCATTGGTGTAGCTAGTTTCAAGTGCGATTTTTTCCCAGAAATAAAATGAAATGGTACCGGTTGCAGATTGTTGTTCAGAGCTGTTGTCGGCATCAAAATAAGATTTATTATAATTGTATAAAACGCCCAATTCCATATTGATTGCCTGTGCTGGAATCGCCATGAAAAGAGTGAAAAATAAAATAAATAAAAAGCTATATTTGTGATTTTTTTTAGCTGTATTCATAGCTAAAATATTAACATGATACGTGGTCGTGTATAGGGCTAGTTGTTATTAACTAAGACTTTTGGCTCGTAGTGGACTTGGAAATAATATTTCAAATGAATAAGGCCGTCTTCTTCGACCATTTCTTTCGGAGGATTTGGGAACAGTCGAGCTTGTGCAAATGATTGTACAGCAGCTTGATCAAAGCCACGAAAACCAGATTCTTTCAGTAGGTGGGCAGAGTGGAATTCACCATTGGGCTTTAGCCAAATTTCAAGCTGAGTATTCCACACTCCGGAAACATTTGTTTTAAAGCGATCAGGGGGAGTGGTGTCGATATGTTGTCGAATCATATGTTCCCAGTTAAAGCGAATCAGTTCTTCGATGCGCGAGAAAAATGAATAGTATAAATAGCGGTCCGTATTTAATGCTGTGAACGAACCAACCTCGACCTCGCGGGGAAGGGCTTCGCCAATAGTTGATACGCCACGATCTAATTTGCGATCAGCGCTAACTGAAGGTGTTTTTTTGTATTGTGGGGCAAAAGCTTCAAGTATTTTTTTAGATTTCTTTTGTGGATAAATCAGTTCGCCCTTGTCGTTGTTGATTTCCTTTTTGGCTTGATTTTTATCTTGGTTGGTTTTGGTAGGATTGGTTTGTTCTTTTTGGTCAGCACTGCGATTCTGAGTCAGGCCACTCTGTGCCGCACGTGTTTGTTTTTGTACCCTTTGAGTTTGATGAGATAAAAACTTGAGGGGGTCGGTGCTTTCATCAATTTTTAATTTTTCAGGGGTTTGGGCTTCGCGTACGATTTGTTGGCGTGGAGATCGATCCTTGTTTTTTAGATTTTGCGGAGCAAGGATTTCGATGGAAACGGGGGCATTTTTTTTCGTCTGAAACTGGGGGAGAATGAGGCTTGCAGCAATAAATAAAAAGTGTATTAAAATACTGAGCCCTAGACCTACAGCCAGCAGGTGTCTGCGCAGTTGTGATAGAAGGATTTGTTTTTCAGTATTTGGCATTTGTTCCTCGACCTTAGATTAGGTTTTTTTTAGAAATCTAGCAACTAGAAAAACAGTGCTAGAGCCGTGTTTAGCTTTCTGCCGTGTTAAGATTTTAGCTCTGCCTGACGATAAGTATGCAGATGATTTCATTTCATAACTTTGATTTTTTGATAGAGCCGGTTTTGGTCGTTGAAAAAAATGGCCTGATATCCTATTGCAATGAGGCTTTTGCTAAAATGGTAGGAGTTTCGCTGGGTCGGATAGTCGGCAAAAAAAACATCCTGCAGTTATCCAAAGATGAACATGTGCAAATTTTATGTGGCAATAATCCTGATAAACTCAATGTTTACCATGAGGTTACCTTTACTTTTGCTGAAGGCAGTCCCTGTCGGGTGCAGTTTTGTTGTCAATCGTTGCCAGGGGAACTGCAGGAAAAATTCCTGACATTCTTTAAAGATGTGACCTTAGAAGAACGTCTTCATCGTAAATACAGGAATGAGTTGATCAGCAATCAAGCTTTGATTCAGAAACTGGATAAAAAACTGTTTGCTTCACAATTTTTGCTGTCCATTTTAGAGATGACATCGGCGGCAACCTCTGCGGGCAGTTTGATTTATCAGTTATTAGATAAGATTTGTGATGAATTCAAGTTTTTAGCTGGTGGGTATTTGGTCTGTGATGATGCCGCTGGAGAACAGGCTTGTTCGGTTAAGATGAGCCGATCTGCAAAGGCTGTTATGAACAGTGAATTTCATCAAAAAATGTTATCGCTGACTCATGTTAATGCCGAAAAATTGATTTCTGTTTATGCGGCAGGTTCACCAGTTGTTGTTCGTTTAGAAGAAAATCGATTGTTATTTGTTCCGTTTAATAACGAGAAAAATAAACAACATCTTTTGGTGTTTTTTGTTGATGAAAAATTTGAATTGCAAATTGAAATGATCGAACTGTTTTCGCATTTGATGAAACAGGTGGATCTGGCTTTGGAAAACAGAGCGCTGTATGAAGAATCTATCACTGATGAAAAAACT
Source organism: uncultured Bdellovibrio sp. (assembly GCA_964569545.1). Taxonomy (GTDB): domain Bacteria; phylum Bdellovibrionota; class Bdellovibrionia; order Bdellovibrionales; family Bdellovibrionaceae; genus CAZMVK01. The sequence goes on along the minus strand of CAZMVK010000059.1, from coordinate 13,213 downwards.
CAGGTTTATAATCCTCGTTATTTTAAAATGAGTTTGCGCAGACATTGGGAGCAGGCACAAGAGTCTTCTCAGCATCTATCGTTATTGATGTTGGACATTGATTTTTTTAAAAAAATCAATGATCAGTATGGGCATCCTGTGGGCGATATGGTTTTATTCGAAGTCGCCAAACTTATTAAAAAAGGCTGCCGTTTGACAGACACTGTTGTTCGGTATGGGGGTGAGGAATTTGCCTTGATTCTTCCGGATACGAATTCAGCAGGGGCGCATATTGTAGCCGAGAGAATTCGAAAGTCTGTTGCCGATATGTCATTGATTTTGGCAGATGGCAGTTGCCTAAAGACTGCCATCAGTATTGGTGTGTCGACTCGGAAAACATTTTCCGGAACGGCTGAGGATATTTTGATCGAAGCCGATCAAGCGCTTTACAAAGCGAAACAAAACGGGCGTAATCAAACTGTTATTTATTCTGCGCATATGTCCTCGCAACAGGATTTAATTAAAAAGGTTGTTTAGTGTTCCGATTGTTTTTATATTTTCTAGCCTTATTTTGTTTGGCTCAATCTGCAAACATTGTTCGTTTGGTACAAGCTCCAATTGAAATTTTAGGTTTTTGGCGACTGTTGGTATCGGCTCTTATTTTATTGCCATTGGCGATTTTTAAGGGAAATTTGATGGCAGGGTATCGGCATAATCCACGATTGTTTTTTTATTCTTTGTTGTCGGGATTTTTTTTCTTTTTACATTTGTGGACATTTTTTTATTCAGCTCATCATACATCCATTGCTCATTGTATGATTATATATTCGGTCAATCCTTTGTTTACGGCTGTTGGCGCATGGTTGTTTTTTCGTGAGGCGGTCAGTTGGCGTTTGTTAGCAGCTTATGTTTTAGCTTTTTTAGGAATTTATCAGCTGATGGGCTCACAGTTTTCTTTGCTTAGTATTCAAGGGGGTGGCAGCGGGGATTGGTCGGCCTTGGCCTCCGCAGTTTTTTTTGTTGGTTATTTGTTGTTTGGCAAAAAGATTCGTCAGTCAGTTGCCAATACCAGTTATTCGGTGGTTATTTATTTAACGGCCAGCTTATTTTTTGGCGCAACGGCATTGCTGCAAAATTATCAATTCACGGATTACCCAACAACAACTTGGCTGGCGATCGGGGCTTCGATTTTATTGCCTACACTTTTGGGACATGCGCTGTTTACTTATTTGATGAAATTTATGAATATCAATCTGATGACTTGTGGCAAGTTGATTGAACCTGCAATTTCAAGCATCACGGCCTATTTTCTTTTTGCTGAGAGTTTGAATGACAATACCGTGGTTGCCTTTTTCTTGATGAGTACCGCTATTATTATTTTATTTTATCCAGTGATACGGCAATCCATAGTTAGCAGGCGATAATGGCTATCTATGGCATTCGTCGGCAAGCATGGCAATGAGTGCATATTGCAAATGTATTCGTAGAAAATCTCATTTTGATAATTTTTTGAAAGGGTCCATTTGAAAAAAAACGTCTTTGGTTTAGCGGTTCTTAAGATGCTAAACTAATTACCGATATAGACTTGTAAGACTTTAAAGCAGTGTTCGTTTAGTCATATTCGAAATAAGGCGCTATTCATGAGGTTCTTTTTTAAAAAATGCGAGTTTTCAATTAAGTCAAAAAAGGTTCTAAGAGGTTTGTATCAGAGCTTATTTGTTTTATCACTTTTAATAATGTATTCGAATTGCTCTAAGTCTGGATTTCAAATTAATCTTTCGAATCAGCAACTGAGTTCTGAATTAGACCAAGCCTCTTTGTCAGGTTGGTCGCCAGTTTACCCTCCAGATCAAATTATCACTAGTAAACAGGATATGCTCAACTTGAGCCTGCCAAATTTATTCAGTCCAGTGGTCGACCCAGCGACAGGGCAAATGCTCATGCGGATTAGCGATCCAAGCATTGGGGGCGGTACTGCTGGCTACTCAAGTATATACCCAAAAAAATCAATCGAGAGTGCCGATGGAATGCATATCCTTCTTACTCGGGTTGGAAAAGTCCCTCAGTCTTGGGCTCTTGCAGTTCATGATGCTAAAACTGGAGAATATATAAAAACTATTTATAACCACGGTGGTGGTCCTGTCTGGGCACGTCTTCCCGGAGAAGAAAGATTTATTTATTCACTGAATGTCAGTGGAGGTAATATTCGAAAAACCGATGTGATTACTGATGCTGAAGTCAGTCTGATGCAAACTGGCTGCAGTCAATTGAGCCTGATGGGTGGTGAAGGTTCGATTTCTAAAGACGGTCGATATATGGGGTTATATTGTATGAACAGTGGTGCCTTCAGTTCTTATGGCAGTCCAACAAATGTGGATGTCATTGTCGTTGATATTTTAAAAAAAGAGGTTTTTAGTCGATTTCATATCAACGGACAAATTGATGGAGGTACTATCAGTCATAATGGTGAGTATCTTGTTG
>CAZMVK010000059.1:0-10743 GCA_964569545.1 uncultured Bdellovibrio sp. | reverse complement strand
TCTGATAATCCTGCGGGTAAAAAGACGATTCTGGTTTATTCAATTTCGGGGCAATTTTTACGAGGATTGCAGATGATTTACGGAGGTGGACATTGGGATACAGCTGTTGATGCTGATGGTAATCAAGTCATAGTTGGTGGCGATGCAAATACGTCTTCACTTAATATGTACAACCTAAATACTGGCGAAAAGAAGATGGTTGCACCAGAGGCTTACAATCGCTATCGATATCATATCAGTGGGCGTAATTTTGATCGGCCAGGCTGGGTGTATGTCAGTACGTATGATTCTGATGGTGATGATGTAGGTGGTGCGGTTTACCGCGCATATTTGCATCGAGAGCAGTTTGCATTAAAACTTGATGGCAGTGGTACGGTCGAAAGGTTTGCTCAATTGCATGGTAACTATGGGCAGTACCGATACGATCAGCAGCCTAATGGTGTGCCCAACAATTTGGGCACACGACTCTACTTCACTGACACGTTTGGAACCACTTCGGATACGTCTCATGTCGTTGTGAGTTTTGCTAAAGAGTAAAATCTCATCTTCGAATGATAGGTGTCAATCTTGGTTAAGATAAACTTCATTTTAATGGATTTGAAGTCTATCTGATCACGGTCCCTTTTTAGTTCTGTCCATATTGATACAGTTTCGAATTGCCGTGCAATTCGCCCTTATAATCAATCCAATGATCCTCTGGTCTAGTCCAGGAAAATGTCTCGATTTCTGTCTAAAAGTTCTCAAGTTTGCCTCAAATTCGGACGATAGGTTCTCAGTCAGCAAGCTTCTGGCTTGTTTGCATTTGGTCGTTTTTGGGGTGGGGGTTTTTATGGGTGATGTTATTGATTTCAAGGCTCGTCAATCGGGTTCAACTCAACAAAAGACAAAAAATTCTGAACACAGCAGTGTGGTTGATATTTCGCAAAAGCGAATGCAAATCCTAGAAGATGATAGACGTAAGGTTAAACGAACATTATTGACAGAGTTTATTGCGGTTCATGCCGTGATCCCAGGTGCTGGTCTGCAAAAAGTGATTTTATATGATATCAATGAAGAGGGTTTGTCATTTGATTTGGATTATAAATACGGTCAATTTATAACGAATGAACAGTTGGCGATGCGAGTGTATCTGAATCACCAAACTTATTTTACTTTTACAGTGAATGTGAAACACGTCAGTGAAATTAAAGATGAACAAGTTTATCGTCACGGTGTTGAGTTTGTAAAAGGAACTTTGAATGATGTTGCGCTTCATCACTTTGTTAAATTTATGGAGACGGTCAGTGCTTCTCTTCGTAATGACAAAGGCGACCTTATCGTCTCAAGCATTAACTCATAATTATTATTTAAACCAAAAGACTCTAATCATTCCTTAATCATTTCTGTCCGCATGCGAATTCATGTGGACAGAAAGTGAGAAGTCATGTCGAATAGACCTAAGACCTGCATCATGATGATGCTGGTTGCGGGGGGTATATTCAGTGGCTCGAGAAAATGGTTCTTCCGTTACTAAAAGCAATAGACGCAAAATTGTTCTAGATACCAATGTGATTCTTTTTGATGCCTTGGCAATCATGAAGTTTCAAGAGGCCGATATTCATATTCCACTTTCGGTCATTGAAGAGGTGGATCGTTTCAAACGTGATCCAGGCGAAAATGGTCGTAATGCTCGTCAATTCTCTCGTTTTGTAGATTTACTCCGTGAAAAAGGTTCTTTGGCCAAGGGTGTTCAGTTAGACAACTCGCAAACGATTGTTCATATCAATGCGGATTCGTCTGTTGAGGGCTTGCCACGAGATCTGGATTTAGAAAAAGCTGACAATCGCATTTTGGCAACGGCAATTATTTTGCAAAAACAAAATCCTGAAATAAAAGTTGAGCTTGTAACCAAAGATATCAATCTACGTATCAAAGCCGATGTTTTGGGTGTTGTTGCCAAGGATTATGAGCCAGAGGGAAATTCTGACGAAGCCATGTACGAGGGGTATCAAGAGCTGACTCTTTCGCCTGATAAGATCGATCAATTTTATAAAGATAAAAGATATGTACCAGATGTAAAGCTTTACGCTAATCAGTACGTGATAATGAAAGATCAATCCAATCCCAATCACAGTGCCATTGGTCGTTACTCACAAGCTGAAAAAGCCATTGTGCCATTGTTCAGTGGTGCTGACAGTATCTGGGGAATCACCGCTCGTAATGCCGAACAATCTTTTGCCTTAGATTGTTTGATGAATGATGAAATTCTTTTTGTTTCTTTGGTTGGTAAAGCTGGTACGGGTAAAACTTTGTTAGCGATCGCCGCGGGTTTGCATAAAACCTTGGATGAGGGTCGATTTCATCGTTTGTTAGTCAGTCGTCCTATTTTTCCAATGGGGCGGGATATTGGTTATTTACCAGGTGATATCGAGCAAAAATTAAATCCATGGATGCAGCCGATTTTTGATAACGTTGAATTTTTAATGGGTGCAGATAAAAAAGCAGCAGGACGAGCTCAAGAGTTGATCAATCAAGGAATGTTAAATATCGAACCTCTGACATATATTCGTGGTCGAAGCATCCCTAAACAATATTTGATTGTTGATGAAGCACAGAATTTAACTCCACATGAAATTAAAACGATTATCACTCGCGCAGGACGTGAAACCAAAGTCATCCTGACTGGTGACGTATATCAGATTGATAATCCATATGTGGATTCTGCAAACAGCGGTTTGACTTATGCTGTCGAAAAATTCAAAGGTCATCCGATTGCGGCCCATGTGACTTTGACCAAAGGTGAAAGATCAGAACTTGCGGAGCTTGCAGCTAATATTTTATAGCATGCGTATAGCTTGACCTCAGTGTTGTTTTTTGGAAACATACGAAGCCACCATAATAATTATCTAGATTGTTATGGTGGTTTTTTGTTTTTGGAAATGTATTTTAATTTGTTTTAATTCGGCCGGAGGTTTTATGTCGTTTAAAGTAGGGGACAGATTAGAGCGTAAAGTTGTAATCACTGATAAAATGGTGCGACAATTTGCCGAGCTGTCAGGCGATGTAAACCCAATTCATATGGATGAAGAATTCGCAAAGACCACTCGTTTTGGTCGTCGTATTGCTCACGGTATGATTGCTGGAGCTTTGATTTCACGAGTTTTGGCAATGGATTTGGGCGGTGGTGGAATTTACCTTTCTCAATCGTTAAAATTTTTGAGTCCTATTTTTATTGATGATGAGGTCACTGTTGAGCTTTATGTTAAAGCGATGCGTGAAGAGAGCGGCATTGGTACGATTGAGACTCTCGTGCGCAAGGCCAACGGAGAAATCGCAGTCAAAGGCGATGCGATGATTATGCGGGGCGAATTCGTTTAGAGTGCGTAATAAAACGATCGGAGCCTTCGTTGCTCTCCTCGAGGCAGCCGCTTGGCTGGCCTCTTCGTCGGCGCCTTGGCTGCGATCATTTTTTTACACACTCTTAGTTGTCACTCGTGCTTTTATAAATTCACGGTTTGTAGATTCATTGGCTTTAAATTCAAAGACTTTCTAGTAAAATATTTTTTAGTATAGATTCAAATTTTTGTCGATCTACGGGGGCTTGTAAAAGTCTCTCTGCGCTGGTCATGATGGTGTTTGAAAATCCGCAGGGATTCATGCCGTAAAAGGCTTTTTCGTCGTTGGTAAGATTGATAGCTGCACCATGATAGGTCACCCAATGTTTCACGCCAATGCCCAAGGACGCAATTTTTTTCGAGTCCACCCAGACGCCCGTTTCGTCTTCAGAATTTTTTCCGACGGCAGTGATGTTAAATTCTTTCAGTGTTAACACGATGGCATTTTCAAGTTTTCGTAAAAAAGCATGAACGTCGCGATGTGCTCTGTGTTTTAGATCGGTGCGATCCAAATTGATCAGTGGATAAACTAATAATTGTGAAGGTCCATGATAGGTGGCACGACCGCCACGAGAAATTTCTTTGATCGGTCCGTCCCAAGCAAAGACATCGCCCTGTTGAGTTTTTCTTCCCAAGGTCACAACCGGTGGATGGGTGCAAAAAATCAAAGTGTCAGGGCTGGTGCCGTCGGCAATTCTGTGAAGCAATTCGAGTTGTCGATCCAGAGCTTGGTCGTATTCAACCAAGCCCCAGTTTTCAAACGTGAGCATCTTTCGATCGTGTTAAAGGCTTTTGAATCATATGAATAGCGTGCCCAAGAGTTGCCTCTGCGGCCTCCATCATAGTTTCGCCAAGCGTAGGGTGTGGATGGATGGTCAGAGCAAGATCTTCAAGTCTAGCGCCCATTTCGATCGCTAAAACAGCCTCGCTGATGAGGTTTGAAGCTTCAGGGCCAACGATGTGGACTCCTAATAAAACATTTGTTTTTGCATCAGCAATCATTTTAACAAAACCATCTGTTTCCATGATCGAGGTCGCGCGGCCATTGGCCGCAAATGGAAATTTAGCAATTTTCAAATCAGTAAAACCTTTTGCTTTGGCTTCGCTCTCCATCATGCCCGCTGCTGCGATTTCGGGATCGGTAAAAACAACCGCAGGTACAGTTTTGACATCGTAAGCACGATTTTTACCTGCGACTACCTCTGCAACCAGAACTCCCTCATAGGAAGCTTTGTGCGCAAGCATTGGTTGGCAAGAGATGTCGCCGATTGCAAAAATATTGCTGACGTTGGTGCGACGTTGTTGGTCTACTTTGACAAAGCCTTTTTCATCAATCACGAGGCCGATGCCTTTGAGATTTGCCTGATCAGAATTTGGTTTGCGGCCAACGGTGACTAAAATTTTATCAGCCTTCAAAGTTTGTTCTTTGCCATTGATCTCGGCTGTGATTTCAAATCCACTGCCTACTTTTTTCTGTGATTTAGCTTTGGCATTGGTGAGGATTTCAACACCTTGTTTGGTCAGTTTTCGTGACACAACTTGTGCGCATTCTGGATCTACCACGCCACCAAGAACTGCAGGGCCTGCTTCTAGAACGGTCACTTTGGTTCCTAGTTTTGAAAGATAACCACTGATTTCAAGGCCTATGTAGCCGCCGCCAATGACAACAATTTTTTCTGGAATTTCATCTAAAGCTAAAGCGCCAGTTGAAGACATAATGCCTTTTTCATCAAAAGCAAAACCAGGAATTTCGATGGGGCGTGAACCAGTTGCAATAATAAAATGTTTCGCCGTGATAGTGTCGCTGCCATCTTTGCTTTTCAGCGTGATTTCAGTTTTACTTTTAAATTCTGCAGTTCCCATCAAGGTGGTGACGCCGTTGCCTTTGAGTAATTGGCCGACTCCGCCAGACATTTTGTTGGTGACAGATTCTTTCCATTTTTTCAATTGTTTCATGTCAACGCTGATGCCTTTGATGTTGATTCCCATCTCAGCAGCATCATGTTGTGCTTTATGTAAAAAGTGAGTGGCAGAGATCATTGCCTTTGATGGAATGCAACCTACGTTTAAGCAAACGCCACCAAGATATTCTTTTTCTATACAAGCTGTTTTCAATCCCAATTGCGCTGAACGAATGGCAGCAACGTAACCACCAGGTCCTGCGCCGATAACTACTACATCAAAATTTTGAGCCATATATTTTCCTTTAATTTTTTAAATCATGTCCATCATCATTTGACCAGGTTTTTGAATTTTAGCCAAAAACGCTTTCAGAAAGTTTGCAGCCACGGCGCCATCGATCAGGCGGTGATCCGCAGTGATGGTGAAATTCATTACTTTGCTAACTTTAAAGTCGCGGCCGTCTTGACCTTCAACCAAAGTGATCTTGTCAGAAATTTTATACATACCAAGAATAGCAACTTCAGGATGGTTGATAATTGGCGTGGCATAAGTTCCACCAACAGATCCGATATTAGTGATGGTGATTGTCGCACCCTTCATTTCATCTGGTTTTAATTTTCCATCGCGCGCGCGTTTTGATAAATCCAAAATCTCGCGGCTGATTTCAAGCACAGATTTTTGATCTGCATTTTTTATCACGGGCACCATCAGACCATTTGGCGTGTCAGCAGCAAAACCCACGTTGAAATATTTTTTGTAAACAATTTCTTGAGCAGCATCGTCGATACTGGCGTTGAACATTGGAAATTGTCTGCAGGTTGAAATCATCGCTTTTATCACGAATGGTAAATAGGTAATTTTGGTATTGTTTTTTTCAGAGTACTCTTTCAGAGATTCGCGAAGAGCAACCAGTTCAGTCACATCAGCTTCATCCATCAAAGTAAAATGCGGAATGATGTGTTTTGCCATCTGCATGTTCTCAGCAATTTTTTTGCGGATACCACGGATCGCAACACGCTCTTCAGCACCAGCACCCGTTGGTGATTGATAACTTGGGCGGGCAAATGAAGGTGCGCTCGTTGTTGTATTTGCTGATGAGCTTGATGAGCCGTTTCCTTTGCTAGACATAACATCATCGCGAGTCACTCGTCCTGCCAAACCAGAACCGCTGAGTTGATTGATATCAACATTCATTTCGCGAGCTATGCGACGAGTAGAAGGTGTCGCTAAGACTTTTGAATCGGCAACAGGTGGATAAAAGCTAGCACCGGCTGGAGATTGAGTGGATGCCGGAGCAGCAGTTGCTGCAGCAGGAACTTTCGCAGCAGGAGCCGTTGCGACTGGGGCAACATGTTTATTTGCAGAAGAAGCAGGAGAAGCTGTTGCCGCGCCACCTTCGAGGGTTAAAATAACATTTTCAACTGGGATCACATCGCCAATTTTGAATTTAAATTCTTTGACCACGCCACCAACTGGAGTTGGAACTTCGACAGTTGCCTTATCAGTCATAACCTCAGCAACAGGTTGATCAGGTGTTACAGTGTCGCCAATGTTTACCAACCATTTAACCAATTCGCCTTCAGTTACGCCTTCTCCAAGTTCAGGAAGTTTTACTTCAGTTGCCATTCGAATCTCCTTCGGACTGTGTATTTAGCTCTGTAATAGCTGTGTATTTAATATTAAAAAACTTTATCTGTTTCTGGGTTCTATTTCAAAGTTTTAGTTCTAAAAGAACTGTTTAGCTTAGTCGACGCGCTTTGGCCAAGCCCTTCATGAAAAATTCACCCGCACGGTAAGAGCTGCGCACAAGGGGGCCCGAGGCCACATACAAAAATCCCATGTCCTCAGCTGTTTTTTGCCAATATTCAAATTTTTGCGGAGTGATGTATTCGATCACTTTCAGATGTCGAGATGTTGGTTGCAAATACTGACCAAAGGTCACCACGTCGCATTCGATTTGGCGCAAATCTTTTAGCGTTTGCAAAATCTCTTGATCTGTTTCGCCAAGTCCAAGCATCAAAGATGTTTTGGTGTAACGAGTGGGATCAATTTTTTTAACATGCGCCAATACATTTAGAGACTGAGCATAATTCGCACGTGGATCACGTACGCTTTTTTGCAATCGTTCGACGGTTTCCACATTGTGAGCAAACACATCTGGCAATGCCAAGGTCAATTGTTCAATCAAAGATTCCTCTCCACGGAAATCTGGAGTGAGAATTTCAACAATCAATTCTGGATCTAATTTTTTAATAGTGCGAATGGTACGAGCGAAATGACTGGCTCCTTGATCCGGTAAATCATCTCTGTCGACAGAGGTGATGACCACATATTCCAAATCCATTTGTGCTATCGAGTAGCCAATTTTTTCAGGCTCTAATGGATCTAATTTCCCTTTGGGATTTCCTGTTTTAATATTACAGAATTTACAGCCACGAGTGCAGACCTCGCCCATCAGCATGAACGTCGCAGTGCCACCACTCCAACACTCGCCCATGTTTGGACATTTTGCTTCTTGGCAAACGGTAGCTAATTTTAAATCACCGAGCATATCTTTGATGCGCAAATAATTATCGCCACCAGGTGCGCGAACTTTGAGCCAATCAGGTTTTTTTAATGGTAGAGTTGACGGGACAGCAAGTTTGTTTTCGTTTTTTTCATCAGGCGAGTTTGACATGCCACATCCTATTTGCATTGTTTTTCATAGTTCGAAGGAACAAGCGTGACGGCGTTTTCTAGGCCTGTTACAGGCAAAAGTCTATGAAATTTAAAACACGTTTAATTGAAGCTCGCTTTTTAAAAAGATACAAAAGATTTTTTGCAGATATCGCTCTCAAAACAGACGAGGGCGAGCAGATTGTCGTGGCACACGTGGCCAATACTGGCAGCCTCAAATCAGTTCTCAATTCCGATTGTCGTTGTTTGATCAGTCCGGCGGAAAATCCAGAGAGAAAATTGCGTTATACATTAGAGGCGCTTGAGGTTTCGGGAGCTTGGGTTGGAATCAACACCAGTTGGCCGAATGCTTTGGCCAAAGAGGCTTTTGAACAGAAGATTTTTCCACACTGGTTGGCTTATGATATTTGTCAGCCAGAAATTAAAATTTCACCTGAAACGCGTTTGGATTTGTTGCTGAAAAATTCACAAACAGGTGCTTGTCATTATGTGGAAATTAAAAACGTAACCTTAGCTGAAAATGAAACAGCAATGTTTCCTGATGCCGTTACCGAGCGTGGACAAAAACATTTACGCGAGCTGATGTCGTTGCAAGAAAAAGGTCATACTTGTGAAATTTTATTTACAGTTCAACGTACGGATTGCAAACAGTTCTCGCCTGCGGAAATGATAGACCCAGAATATGCCAAATTGTTGCGTCAAGCTCACGCCAAAGGTGTGCGGGTGACGGTGGCGGTGATTGTGGTAAAAGCTGACAGTATCGTATTGACGGCACAGTTTTTACCACTCAAGCTTTGATCGGTTGATAATTCGATCTTGGGTGGAGTTTTCTTTGCTCAAAACAAGGTGGTTTTATGTTTAAAAATGTAAATATTCAAAAAAATAAAAACTATAAAAATAAAGCAGGACTTGGTCGGCCACTTTTTATTGTTATTTCCATTTCGCTATTTTTCCAATCGCAATCTGTTTTCGCCGAGGATAAAATGAAAAAATATGATCCAGTAACTTGTGCCTTTCCTAAGGATGACGAGGCTTTAAAAAAATTATTAAGTCCAGAGCAATATCGTATCACTAAACAAAATGGAACCGAACGACCATTTGCGAATGCTTACTGGGACAATAAACATCCGGGTATTTATGTAGATGTGATCTCTAAAGAGCCTTTGTTTTCTTCAAAAGATAAATATGATTCGGGTACGGGTTGGCCCAGTTTTTCAAGGCCCATCAAGAAAGCCTCTGTCGTCGAGAAAACTGATAAGTCGATGTATGAAGAACGTACCGAAGTTCGTTCTAAAAATGCGGACTCGCATTTGGGGCATGTTTTTCATGATGGACCTAAAGAGACCGGATTGCGTTATTGTATAAACTCGGGCTCGTTATTGTTTGTGCCACTAGAGAAGATGAAAGCCGAAGGTTATGAAGATTATCTTTCAGGTTTTGATGAAAAAGATTTGAAGTTAGCAAAAGAAAAACCATTTTAATAAAAAAAGCAGTCAGGATCACTGACTGCTTTTTTAGTTTTAAAACAAAAAGTTTCTGAGCTTGATTATTTACCAGCAGCTGCCAAATGACGATCGATGATCGTTTTGAAATCAGCAAACGGGTAAGCACCTTTTAAAGAAACACCATTGATCACAAAGCCTGGAGTTCCGCTGATACCGAATTTTTGTGCTTCAGCGATATCGTTGTTGATTCTGTCCATCAAAGTAGAATCAGCTAAATCTTTGTCGATTTTTTTCTGATCAGCGCCAACTTTTTTAGCCGCTTCTTTCAAGAAAGCATCACCTTTAGAAGTCAACTCACCTTGGTTTTCGAAAACATAGTCATGAAATTTGTAAGCTTTTTCTGTGCTTTGTCTTGCGATGGCTTCAAAGTATTTTGCAGCCGGCATTGCTCGTGGGTGGAAATCAAGCGGAAGGTGTTTGAATACAAAACGGATTTTACCTTCGTAAGCTTTTTTAACTTCGTTGATTGTTTGGTATCCACGGGTGCAATACGGACACTGAAAATCAGAATACTCTACAAGAGTGATTGGAGCATCTTTAGGTCCTAAGATAGCTCTGTTTTCTTCGATATTTGGTTTCAATGGATTTTTAAATTCTTCGTCACGTTTTCCAGTTTCTTCTTGAGCTGCTTTTTCTGCACCTTTAGCTTGAGCTTCACGCGCAGCTTTATTAACAACTTCAATAAATTTTTCTGGATTTTTTTCGATAGCTGCAAAAACGATATCTGGATTTTTTTCGACTGCTTCTTTAAGTTTGTCAGCAGATGGCGCACAGCTTGTTAAGATAAAGCCCAGGGTGGCAAGAGAGACGACTAGCTTTTTCAATGGAAACTCCTTTTTCAGTTGAACATGTTTGGTTATACAAAGCCAAGTCAGTGTGACACAAACTTTGGTTGCTGAGAAATATTTTTTAGAGAGAATTTGTTTAAATCAGGCTCTTAGCATGGGACTTTGGTCTGGCTGGTTGTCGCCATGTGACAACGAGGTTGCCTAAGCTTGCTGGATTGTTAGAATGAAGGCTGTTTAAACAGGGGGGCTTATGCGTTCATTGGTGTGTGGTTTATTGATAGCGATTTTTTCATTGGCAATCAGTGCGCAGGCAGGTTTGTTGTTCGATTATTCGAAATTAGCACTCAAAGATTTAGATCAAATGAACAAGTTGGTAAAAGCCAAGGTTCGCGAATCCAAAAAATCAGGTGGTAACAAGGTTGTTCCACTAAAAGAAGCTTTGCAGGCTGTGTATTGTCGTCCAAATGAAGACTTTATGATTGAAAAGCTTGTGCCCAG
>CAZMVK010000058.1:0-18876 GCA_964569545.1 uncultured Bdellovibrio sp. | reverse complement strand
GTTTATTCTCATTCTAAAACAAATTTTGTATACAATCTAAAATGAGAATAATCACCATAAAACAACAGATTGCAGTTGATCGCTGGTATGCACTTTGAAGTGTAATACGTTTAACGGGGGTATTATGAAAACACAGTTGTTATCACTTTCTTTAGTTTTGGTTTTGCAGGCATTTGTAAGCTCTGCTAGCGCAGTTGAGCCTAAGTTGCGATTTTCACAAAATAAATCTGAGCTTGTTCATGCCGGCAGTTTACGTCAAATTAAAGGTTACAACCCAATGACAATTGGCGGTTTATCAGCCTTGAATCCAGGAACTGTTAATCTCACGATTTCCTCTATTCGTAATCCTAAAGTAAATAAAGAAGCAGAGGCCTCTGCGAAGTCTTGTCTTAAGTTATCTGAAACCGTAGCGAAGGCAAACTTGTTGCGTTCGGCAAAAGAGCCTAATTTGCCAGTTATTATGGTTTCAAAAGTCACTGTAAAAATAGATAATACTGCAGCTGAAGTTTTTAAATGTTCAGTTGTTAAAATTCCGAAAAGTCGTGCTTCAAAGTTAACGAATGCATGGTATTCACCTAAAGGTAAATAATTATGGAATATCGATTGTTGTTTCTCAGTTTTTGTCTATTTATGTCAGCCATATTGATGCGTACAAAGGTGTTATCTAATAAGCCAGAGGTTGTATCAAGTGAGCTATCAAGTTTTGAGACAAATGTTAAAGCTGTGGACAACAATTATATCAAAGAAGTGCAGCCTAAGCCGGCTGCACTTCTGAATACAACGATAACACCGTCGGAGCAAGAATCAGAAGCTGATGTGAGTATTGTTGATAATTCACAAACAGAAACGCCCAGTCTAGATGAGATTCAATTTACTGAAAAAATGGATGAACTGATTGCTCAGCAGAACAGTACTGACGATGAGGCAAATCAGAAACAATTAGAGGATCTTGTTTATAAATACTCATCAAACGAACAGCGTGAACAATTGCAAAATGCAATTAATCAAATTGAGAATTAAGGCAGTTTGTTATTTAAGAGAAGAACACAATAGCATAACATAAAATGAATACTGTAATTATTGAAGATGCTTTGGGAATTTTTTTGGAAATCCATGCTGATAAAAATCAAATAAACTTTAATACAACGAATTTTAGTGATCAGACGAATGTTCTGATTGGCAATGTTAACAATGAAGCTCACCCTCATTTTGTTTATTCAATTCCAAAATTACAGTTTGAGTCAAAATATTAATCGAATTTGTTTTTGCTATCTAAAAATTTACAGTAGGATCAGCTTCTGTGGAGTTTTTATGAATCCAGAAGATCAAAAAAAAATAAATTTATCATCACGTCGACAATTTCTGAACAGATTCTTAAGAGATTCGATCTTAATTTCGTTTGCTCAAACGATACAAATAAAAAAAGCCTACGCTCAATTTTTTACGACTAGCTTTTGGAAAAAACGAGGTAATATTATCGGCGGCAGTTTGTTTTCATTTGGCTTTAATACCAATGGAGAGCTTGGGGACAGTACTGCAATAGCGAAATCCTCACCCGTGCAAGTGGGGGCATTGACTAATTGGGTTGCAGTTTCTTCTGGTAAGGTTCAAACTACCGCGCTTAAAACTGATGGAACTCTTTGGTCTTGGGGGAAAGCTAATTACCTTGGCATTAATGCCGCTGGCGTTAGATCGTCGCCCGTTCAGGTCGGAACACTAACTTCTTGGGTACGCATTGCATCTGGAGACCAGGGCGCAATGGGGATTAGGGCGGATGGGTCTATGTGGTCATGGGGATACAATTCTAATAATTATACTCTCAGTCTTACTACCTCATCGACCTATCCATCGCCTGTTCAGGTTGGCTCAGATACAAATTGGTCAAGATTAGCTTTGGGAGCTTTTGGCGGATTGGCCGTAAAAACAGACAATACATTATGGACGTGGGGTCGCAATACCAATGGTAGATTGGGATTAATGCCAACGGGCTTTAATCAAATGTGGACAACTACAGGTTGGTCACAATTAGTAACTGGAACGCGCACTGGTTATCTTCGACAAACGGATGGTACGCTTTGGGGCTGGGGTGGCGCAATTATAGGGGATAACACTTTGGTTCAAAAGTCATCGGCCGTGCAAATTGGCGCATCAACGGACTGGAATCGAATAGCCGCAGGGTCAAGCCATACCCTTGCCACAAAAACCGATGGGTCCTTATGGACCTGGGGTTCTAATGATGTAGGCCAGCTTGGAAATGACGTCACTAGCACGGCTGTTTCCTCTCCTATACAAATTGGATCATTGACCGATTGGAATCTTGTTGCAGTAGGAAATAATAACTCGTTGGCTATAAAAACAAATGGTACATTGTGGGCTTGGGGATTTAATAGTAGCGGACAGATAGGCGATGGAACCATCGTAAATAAATCTTCTCCGATACAAATTGGAACATTAACTAATTGGAATAAAATATCGGCTTTTAATTCTCACGTACTGGCGACAAAAAATGATAATAGCTTATGGGCCTGGGGTAAAGGCAGCAACGGTCGCCTGGGAGATTCGACTTCAACCACAAAGTCTTCACCAGTTCAGATTGGAACTTTGACTGATTGGATGCTTATCAGTGCAGGCTCCGATCACTCTGCAGCTATTAAAACTAATGGCACGCTATGGATTTGGGGGACTGGTGGCGTTGGCGCCATTGGCAACAGTAGTACTGTGAGCAGAAGTTCACCAGTTCAAATTGGAACATTAACTGATTGGGCCTTTGTTCACGCCGGCGAAGAAAAAACAACCGCCATAAAAACAAATGGCACGCTTTGGGCCTGGGGATTAAATAATAGCGGAGAGTTCATGGATGGCACAGCTACTAACAAATCCTCACCCGTACAAATAGGAACAGCAACAAATTGGTCACAAGTAGCCTCTGGCACAGCTGCAATCATTGCCCTAAAAAATGATTCATCAGTATACGGCTCAGGAGATTTTACAGGCACAGCCGGCCTGCTCTATCCATATTTTTTGCCAACAAATATTGCTAGCTCACCTACGCAAATAGGAAGTTTAACCTCATGGCGTGACGTTTACGCCAGTTGCTCCTATGGAGTATCTTATGCTCTTCAAACAAATGGAAGCCTTTGGGCTTGGGGCCATGTAAATAGCGCAGGAATAGGCTCAAGTAATTCGGGATCGGGATATATTCATAGTCCCGTTCAAGTAGGGACTGGTACTCGTTGGAGCAATATAGCAGTATTTGGACATGGAACTGGTGCGACAACATTAGCGACTCAAACCGACGGCACACTCTGGGGATGGGGATACAATAACGATGGACAAATTGGAGACGGAACAACTTCTGCAAAATATTCGCCGGTCCAAGTTGGATCACTAACTGATTGGTCGAAAGTTGCCAGTGGATCTGGTCATTCTATGGCAATTAAGGTTGACGGTACACTCTGGGTTTGGGGAGCCAGCACCACTGGTCAGCTTGGTGACGGAACGCTAGTTGCGAAATCTTCTCCAATACAATTAGGCACAGCCACTGATTGGTATACTGTCTCTGCAGGTTTGTCGCATTCGATGGCGATTAAAAATCTGGGTCATTGAAATAACGCGCTATAAAACGACTTCTCATTTTGAGGCGAATTGCTAACAAATATTTTGGAGTGCGTGTTTATATTTCCCAAATTTCCCTGCAGGTTTCATTTCAAAACAACCGATAGTCAAAATGAATGACTGCAAAAAATAACGTCAATCACGACGCTAAAATTGTTTACCGCGAAGAGGGCTCTTCGGGTCCAGTGCTTCTTTTGCTGCATGGTTATGCCGGCAGTGTTCTGCATTGGCAGCAGATTGCACATGCACTCAGTAAAAATTTCCGCGTGGTTGTTCCTAGTCTCACTCATTTATATATGGGTCGCGAGGCCTTGACTTTTTCACAGCAGGTCGATCATTTTGCACATTTTCTCACTCAACATGTCCAGGGTCACCCCGTCCACGTTGTAGGTACCAGTTATGGTGGCGCGCTGGCGTGGGGATTGTCTTTGAAATATCCCAAGCTTGTCGACAAGGTAGTGTTGATCAATCCAATGCCGCCGGATCCGTTGCCAAGATTTGCCATGCCGGTTTTAAAATTTGTTTTTCGTTGGTTTTTTTCGCCATTGTTGTTAGCGCTTTTTTTAAAAACAAAAATGGGAAAATATTTTTTGCATCAGGCCTCTGAGGTTTTTCGCGTCGAACGAGCGGATTGGTGGGAACGTGTTCATCAGCTCGAGGGACGCAAACTGATTTTTGTGACTCATATTATCAGTCGTTTTTCATTTATTTTGAAAAATGAAAATTGGCAGAGCTGGGTTGAGTTGTTTGCGAAATGGAATCACCAAACCTGTTTGATTTTTGATGTGCAAGATCCATTGTTCACAGAAAATACTTATTTAGATTTAAAGCAGACTTTGGAAAATTCAGGTTTAGATAAAACTGGATCTCAATTGTTGTGTCTGCATTTGCATCAAGCCGGTCATCTGGCTATTCAAACCAAGCCAGATGAAATCACCAAAATGATCGAAGAATTCTTAGACGTTAAAGCTGGCTCCGCAGCCGCATGATTTTTATTGACAATCATGCATGCCACTAGTGTGCTTGATGATTTAATTATCAAAGGTCAGCCGCCGAATATTAGATTGCACAAGCTAAAGGGCGATCGTCGAGAAGAGTGGAGTGTGA
This sequence comes from uncultured Bdellovibrio sp., assembly GCA_964569545.1. GTDB lineage: Bacteria > Bdellovibrionota > Bdellovibrionia > Bdellovibrionales > Bdellovibrionaceae > CAZMVK01. Next base: position 14,154 of record CAZMVK010000058.1, on the reverse strand, counting down.
CCATCAAGCTCCCGTGGTGTATTACCTTCAAATTTAAGAATGGCGAATTTTTTGACGTTAAAATAGAAAACTATCACAGAGGTTGATTATGATTAAAAATCCAAAACCAATGCATCCAGGTGTTGTTTTAAATGAGATCTATTTAAAAGAAATGGGTTTGAACCAGTCGCAGCTGGCTGTGAAATGCAAATGTTCTCCACGGAAAATCAATGAGATCGTCAACGGCAAGCGGGCAGTTTCGCCAGAGTTTGCTCTGATCTTAGAAAAAGTATTAGGTACCACTGCTGAGATGTGGGTTCGTATTCAGGCTGAATATGATTTATGGATGGCCAGAAAAAAAGCCGCTTAGACGTTAAAGCTGGCTCCGCAGCCGCATGATTTTGTGGCGTTTGGATTGTTGAAAACAAAACCTTTGCCGTTCAATCCGCCAGAGTATTCCAAGGTCATGCCGATCAAATACAAAAAGCTTTGTGAGTCGACGACAACTTTTTCACCACCGGCTTCAAAAGATTTATCACCAGTGCGAGCACTGTTATCGAAATCCATTTTGTATGACAATCCAGAGCAGCCACCTTTTTTCACTTCGACTCGTAAAAAATATGAGGCATCTTTGCCTTCTTCAGTGCGTAAGCTTTTTAATTTTTCGACGGCAGATTCAGAAATTTGAATAGCAGACATTTGGACTCCTTCAGAGGATCTTTGAAAGATCATTAACCACATCAGTTACCAAGATCATTTGCTGATCATTAACCACATCAGTGAAACAATCAGTCGACAGTATAACATAGATCATATAGCTGCTGTAGCCAAAAAATCATGGCTATCTCAGTCCAATACTGTGCTTCACGTTCTTTCAATAAAGCCGTACGGTAGGGCGCAAATATATCTATTTTTCTCTTTTGATTTTGATAGGTTAGGATAGCGGTTGCATAGCCATTTTGTTGCGCAATCAGCTGCAGCGAGATGGCTACGGATGCTGGTTTGTTGCTTAATGATGTTTTATTAGGGTGCATTTTCAGGTCGTTTTTCGATTTGTCTACTGATGAATAGGTAGAATAACCAGTTGTATTGCCTGATTGTTCTGCCGCGGTTTGGCTGGATGAAAACATCCATTTTATTTTTGATTGATGCAAATGCGGATACATTCTATGCAGCAAAAACGAACCCGCGGTTGTGTCCACAATTTCTAATCCCAATGCAAAATTTTGTTGCTGATTTTGTGATAACAGTTTGGTGATCAGCTCGGTCAATTCGCGAGCCGCATCAGCACCATCACGCAATACCGTGTGCTGGCCGATAGCTTTTTCAACAGCTTCTCGCCAAAACACGGCGGATGAAGAAAATGATTTTTTATAACTCAGTTTGACTTCGACAAATGGTAAATGCACTCGGTAGCCAATTTCGAAATCATCAGCATTTTGTTTTTTGTCAGCAAGGCTGGCCTCGACCGCTTCGGCAATTTCAGATTCGCCAATGCCAATGGTGTCCCATGAGTGCGTGATTAATTTATCTGTGTCCGCAGTCCATGTTGCAAGCTTCGAAGCCACATGTGCTTGCCAAATGGATGCAATTTCTTTTGGTGGACCAGGCAAAACAAAAACTTTTTTGTTAGTATTTACAGGTTTGCCAGACTGATTAAGTTGTTCGGACTTATGCTGTTCTTTTGTTTTTTTTGTTTCTGTAGAATGATTAAAAAGTTCAGAAGTCAGAAAAAAACCATGCGCTGTTCCCAATTCGTTATGCAAAATTTCACAGCCCGCCGGAAAATAACATTGCTGTTTTTGTATATCTTTAACTGTAATGCCACGCGGGATCAGTCTGTTGTGGATGTGTTGCCAGGCAGATTCGTTCCACTGCAAAGGCTGTTGACTCCATTCGGCAATCACCTCGCGAGTGAAATCATCACTGGTTGGCCCCAGGCCGCCAGTCACAAAAAGCAAGTCGCTTTGGCTGGCGCAAAAATCAAGTGCTTGCAAAATAAGCTTTCTGTCGTCAGGCACTGCCAGGTGGATATGAGGGCTGATGCCATAAGCATAAATTTTTTCGGCTAACCAGTGTGAATTGCGATTGAGAATCTGACCAGTGGTCAATTCCGTACCGATACTCAAAATACTGCATTTCAGAGTCTTGGCTTGCGAACCAGAGAGTATATTTAATTGTGATTGCATAGTTTTATGACTGTGAATCGAAAAATCTGAACTAGCAAGGTGTGCCACGTTGCGCTTGTCAAAAGCAAGGCAAGCAAGTACAAGTGTTGCTTCAAGTTTATACAATAAAAAAGGGATAAAATGTCGAACACAGTAAACTTTCGCGAATTTGATTTGTTTAATCCAACCCAAGAACACTCAATGCTCAGGGATTCGTTGCGCTCTTTTGTGCAAACCGAGGTCGAACCTCAAGCTCACGAGTTTGATCGTAAAGAGCAATTTAATTTACCTTTGTTTCGTAAACTTGGTGAGTTGGGTTTGCTTGGTATTACCGTACCTGAAGCTTATGGTGGTGCAGGGATGGATGCGCTGGCTGCTGTTATTGTGCACGAAGAATTATCAGCATCAGATCCAGGTTTTTGTTTGGCATATTTGGCGCACAGTATGTTGATGGTAAATAACTTTGCGGTGAATGCTTCTGAAGAATTAAAGAAAAAATATTTGCCCGCTGTTTGTTCCGGCGAGGCCGTTGGCGCCATGGCAATGTCAGAGCCAGCGATTGGAACTGACGTAATGGCGATGCAAACCACGGCAGAAAAAAAAGGTGATCATTATATTTTAAATGGTCGCAAAATGTGGATCACCAACGGGACCTTGGATGAAAATAAAACTCCCGCTGATTTGGTTTTGGTTTATGCTAAAACTGGCGAAAAAAATGGTCGTGCGATGATCTCTACTTTCTTGGTAGAAAAAGCGCATACGGGTTATTATGTTGGACAAAAAATCATGGACAAACTGGGCATGCGGGCTTCAAACACAGCAGAACTTGTGTTTGATAACTGTCAGGTGCCAGCCAGCAATTTGATCGGTCACGAAGGTGATTCGATGTTGCATATGATGCGCAATCTAGAGCTTGAGCGTTTGACCCTGGCTGCGATGTCTTTGGGGATTGCTCGTCGTTCGCTTGAGATTATGAATAAATACGCTCTTGAACGAGAGGCTTTCGGAAAACCTCTCAGCCATTTTGGTCAAATTCAAAAATACATCGGCGAAAGTTTTGCCGAGTACAAAGCCAGTCGTGCTTATGTGTACGATGTGGCTCGTCGTTTGGATTTAAATAAAGAAGGCAATCGCGCTGATTCTGATGGCGTTAAGCTTGTCGCAACCACCATGGCAAAAAATGTAGCTGACAGAGCCATTCAGGTTTTGGGTGGTTACGGTTATGTTGGTGAGTACGTTGTTGAGAGATTGTGGCGTGATGCTAAATTGCTTGAGATTGGTGGCGGAACTCTTGAGGCGCACCAAAAAAATATCACTCGTGATTTAGCCAAAGACGCTACATTGATCGGACGCTAATGTTTCCATTTAATGCGAACATCACATTAGGCAGCCACGGGCATGTGTTTGTAGATCACAGCCCGCAAGCCTTGTTGCAATTGCAACAATCAGGTGAAAAGACCATCGAGGTCGATTACCAAACGGTTCTTGAAAAAATTTGGCCTCTGTTAACAGTAGAACGTCGTCAACGCATTGAAGCCGTGGTTTCTCAGAGATGTTTTAATCAGGTCGTCGTGCTTGAGGACATTTATGACCGTGGCAATATGAGTGCGGTGATGAGATCGGCAGAAGCTTTTGGTTTTGCGCGAATGCATTTAATTGAAAAGAGCGAAAAATTTAAAGAAAGCCAACGAACCACGGCAGGTGCCGACAAATGGATTGAGCTGAAAAAATGGAAATCAACTGGCGAGTGTGTGAAACAGTTGAAAGCAGAAGGCAAACAAATCGTTGTCACTCATTTAGCGCCAAACTCTAAACCAATCGGTGAGATTGATTTTTCTAAACCGACAGCGTTGGTTTTAGGAAACGAAAAAAATGGTGTTTCTGCTGAAATGATTGAAGCCGCTGATCATACGATTGTCATTCCGATGCAGGGGTTTGTGCAGTCATTTAATATCTCTGTGGCGGGTGCCTTGTGTTTGTATCACATACATTTGCATTTAAAAAACAATCCAGATGTGATTGGACTTAAACAACAACAGATATTAAAAGCTGTCTATTCATTGCGAACTTTGGACACTGCATACGATATATTGAAATGAGTTTTTCAAGAACCTGTGAGCAAAAGATAATAAATTGTCAGACATTTGATTGTTTTAATCGATAAAAAATTGAGATTAACTTGGAGAAAATATGAACAGTAAGAAAAAACAAAACGTAGATCTATCCAGTCTTTCAGAAGTAAAAACAACTGCAGGCAATAAAAAATCGGTTCAATTTTCTTCTGCAAATTCTAAAATAAAAAAATCTACTGCTGCTAGCAATCAGGCGCAAAAAACTTTAGTTAATGCAAAAACTAAAATAAATCGTTCTGCAAAAGTTAGTTCTATAAAAAACAGTACGGCAAATATGAGTACGGAAAAATCACATTCTCAAAAAAAATCTATTGTTCGTAATCAAGAGCTGAGTAAATTTTCTTTAGGTCAATCGTTTACTGAATATCCATCAACATACGCGCCAGAGGTTTTAGAGGCTTTTGCTAATAAAAATCCTGATAAAATCGCTTGGACAACTTTTATCTGTCCCGAGTTCACCTCGCTTTGTCCAAAGACCGGTCAGCCTGATTTTGCCTGTATTTATGTAAATTATATTGCTGGCGAAAAAATGGTCGAAAGCAAATCTCTGAAATTATATTTGTTTAGTTTTCGTAATCACGGAGACTTTCATGAAGACTGTGTACAAACCATCTGTGACGATTTGTTTGCATTGATGCAGCCAAAATATATTGAAGTTATTGGTGAATTCACACCTCGTGGTGGAATTTCAATTTATCCATTTGCTTCGCTTGCAAATTCTGAAAAGTTCTCTCAAGAACTACGTCATCAACGAATGATTCAATACGCGCCAAGAAAGTTTTCAGCTAAATAGAGACGGTTATAATTCTCTCGCGTAGCACGATCAAATGAGGACGCATCCTAATTGTTGCAAATTGACAAATTGATTTAACTTTTTTATGGAATCATAGTCCGTATAGATTTATTTATGATGCTTGATTTGTATTAGTCTAATCTAATCTAATCTAATCTAATCTAATCTAATCTAATCTAATGCTTGCGATCATCTCTCAAGTTCATTTTTTTTAAGACTAAAGATTGTGGTTTTCACCGCTGAAATCTAAATTTGCAATTTGAGGTTCTAGTCCAGGATTTATTTCGATAGGAAGATTAATGACGAAGCAAGTATTTGGATTCATTCTATCCAGTGATATTTGGCCGTTGTGATCTTCCATCAATCCTTTAGCGATTGATAATCCAAGGCCTGTGCCTTTGCCGATTTCTTTGGTGGTAAAAAATGGCTCCATCATTTTTTCAGCAACGTCGTTTGTTATGCCAGGTCCGGAATCTATTAATTTCAAACTAATCATTTCTTGATCATGTGACAATTGCAGTTCGATCCAAGGCGAGTCCGTTGACTTGATGGCGTCGATGGAATTGTTAATCAGATTTAAGAGAACCTGTGAGATTTGAGAGGGTCTACCGAGAAAAAAGAGTGGCTTCAGAGGTAAATTTAAGCGCAATTGAATATTGTCTTGTTTCAGTTTTTGTCGACAGAGGTCTAAGCTCTCATTGATTACTTGATGTATTTCGCAACTTATTTTGGGATCGTGTCCAGCATTGCGTGAGAACGCTTTGAGGCCGCGAATAATTTTCGCAATTCTTTCAACTGTTTTTTCAATGCGTAAGGTTTCATTGCTGACCTCGGTCTTTGCGTCTTGCACGTTTTCTGTTTTATTGATTTTTTGACGCAATCTTTCGGCCGTGTTCAGAATAATCATTAACGGGTTGTTGATCTCGTGGGCGATGGCACTGGACATTTCACCCAGGGTTGCCATCTTGGCATGTGCAACAAGAGAAGCTTGTCTTTGTGATGTTTTTTTCTGACTGAGCACTTTGTCAGTGATGTCCCAATTTAAACCCGTCATTCGCAGTGGGTTTCCCTGCTCATCCCTGATAAGGTGAGCGTTGGCTGCTATATAACGTATTTCACTGTTTTTTATAATTCGGAATTGATGATCAAATTGAATATGATTAACAAAAACATTTTTTAGAACTTCAGTTATTTGTTCAAGATCGTCAGGGTGCACACACTTTGTCCAATCATCAAAGTCCCCCTTTGCAGTTTTAGGATCTACGCCATACAGCTCAAACATGGCATCATCCCAAATTAATTTGTTGCTTTGAATGTGCCAGTCCCAGACACCCATTTTTTGCGATTTTAAAGCCAATTTTAAACGTTCTTCCGAATCTCGAAGTTGCGCCAATGTTTCTTCAATTTTTTCTTTAAACTGATTTTTTTCAATAATGGCAGCTAACATAGGTAAAAACATATTTAGTAGAGGCCAATCTTCTGGAATTTTAGTCATTGGTGAAGAAAAATAAATTATCAAAATACCCAGTGGATCGTCAGTCGAAGTATCGTTAGATGATAAAATTGGATATGTTAATATAGAATAAATGTTTTGTTCTTTTAAAAAAGAACTCCAGGCTTTCAGATTATCATCTGCAGGAGCGTTGATACAAAGTTGAGGCATTTTGCTTTTAAAAGCTTTGCCGCTTGGAAGGTTTTGGTCAACTGGGAGGTTTAAAAAATCTCTGCAATTCAGAGTGTTGGTAATTGGGTTGTGGGTCAAGACCAGGCACATGGAAACATTGGGAAATCTTTGTTTGATGAAATTATTAAAATGCTCGCAGGCTTCATCTAGATTTTTTGCCAGAAATAATTTTTGTATATTCGGTTGAATGCGGGCGGTTTCTTCTTGTGAATATATATTATTTAATTCCATTTAAAATACATAACAGCTATTTTTTTTGAAGCCAAAAGGATTTTAGCTTTCTTTCGCTTTTTGGTAATTCATAATCCCAACGCGGCAGAATATGGCCCATAGGGGAATTCCGGGGGGGCTGGCGGGACTGATCTGGTCCCAGAATAAACTGAGACGAGGGTAAAACTTTTTGTATTTTAACCAGCCATTGGCTTTCATTCCAATTCTCATAGTTCGTGCTAAAAAGAATTTTGCCGCCGGGTCGTAATATTTGCCAGCACATGGTCAAGAGCTCTTGATAATCTTTATCGAGTTTAAAAACGTGTTCTTTGCTGCGACCAAATGATGGTGGATCGCAGATGATCAGGTCAAATAGGCGTTGGCGTTTTAGAGCTCCTTTTAAAAACAACATCACATCTTGGCTAAAGAATTGATGTTGGTTGGGGTCGATTTTGTTTAATTTGAAATTCTGTTTGCCCCACTCTAGAAAAGGTGAGCTGGCGTCGACGGTGGTGACTTGCGCTGTTTGGCTAAGGGCTGCTTGTAGAGAAAATCCACAGGTGTATGAGAATAGATTTAGAACTTCAGTTTTTATATTTTGCTGACATATTTGCAAAGTCTTTTCACGGTTTTTGGCTTGATCTAAAAACAAGCCAGGTGATTGGCCTTTTTCTGACGAGAGCTGGTATTGAGTTTCGCCCTCTAAACCGATCCAGTTTGTTTTCCAGTTTTCTGATTGCCAAAAACTTTTTTCATGTGGATTTTGACCACGGTTTTTCATCCAATGTAAATGCCATTCTTTACTGATTAGTTGTGCGACAAAATTCCAACGAATCAAATCTTTCGCGCTGGGTGCGTGCTCATGATACCAATAAATCCACAGCTGTTTGCCGAACATATCGCAGCGTTCGTTTTCAGTATCAATCAACCGTAAGCATTGTTCAGGGAGCTGTAAAAAATTATAAAGCCTTTGGCGGCGATCGAGCTCGCTTAAGTATTGAACCAAACGAAGATCTTTAAGCAATCCCATACGTTCAAAAAAACGAGGCGGCGGCGAGCTTTGGATTGGAACGTCTGGTATTTTAATTTCAAGAACATGCAAACATAAATGTGGAAATGCCGATCCGCCATGGGTGGTATCGCCCAATATGGCAAGACCAACTTGGGCAGCATGCTGACGAATTTGTTGATCGTTATCAGAGGTTGTGGTGGCAGCCCACAATTCAAAAAAAGGTGTTCGTTTGATACGTTTAAAGTTGGTCGAAATATTTTGTTTTGCTTTTTTGTTTAGATTTACATTCAAATTTGCATTTTGTGAACCAGCCTGAATTTCTTCATCTTGTGAAACGCTATCTGTCACGAACCAATATGTTTTCTCAATGAGGGTTTGTTCAAAGAGCTGTTCTATTTCTTTGGCGGCATCTGCAGATTTAGCAAAACATAAAACACCAGTTGTGGTTTTGTCTAGTTGCAGACAGGGATACAGTTTGAGTGACAACTCTGATTCTAAAATTTCCAACAGACCAATTTCAGTTTTGTTCTCATTGTTTGATGCGCGACCTTGGCATAAAAAGCCAGTGGGTTTGTCAATAAAAACAAGATCTTGATATTCTCGGTATTGAAGCTTCAGATAGCTCTCCTGGTCAAATTTAGTGTCAGATCCTGTGTCAGTTTCAGTCGTCTTAACGGCGCTGAGTATAATTGATAATTCTATAGCTGTGAAGAGATCAGGCTGATGCAGGATGACACGTGATCTATGACTCATTGGGTGAGTTTGTGCAGTTCGTTTCTACTTGCTGTGTGTCTGCAATCGCTATATCGTTCTGGTTGCCGATGTGTTGTGGGTCGAATTGGGTGCAACATATTGGATGTTTCTTTTTTAAGAAAGGATATTTATGAACATTAAAAACCAAAATGTAAAAACTTGGAATGTGAGAAATCAAAAAATGAATAATCAGAATATGAAAAACTGGGCTGTGAGAATTTGTTTGCTTCCTGTTGTTTTCTTTTTGTCAGGTTGCGGAGTGCAATCTTTGCCTCAGGCTAAAAATGATAACGAAGCCGCGATGGCAGAAGTAACAAATCAGTACAAACGCCGCGAAGATTTAATTCCGAATTTGGTCAGTATTGTAAAAGGTTATGCTAAACACGAGAGCGAAACTTTGGAAAAAGTTGTTGAGGCCAGAGCTCACGCCACGCAAACGGTGATTGATCCATCAAAGGTAACCGCAGATCAGTTGCAAAAATTCCAACAAAGTCAGTCTCAGTTGTCGCAGGCTTTGGGGAAATTGATGGTGATCACTGAGAATTATCCGCAATTAAAAGCGGATGCAAATTTTCGTGATTTACAAGCGCAGCTTGAGGGTACGGAAAATCGTATCACTGTAGCTAGACAGAGATACATCGAAGCTATTAAAAACTTTAATAACTTGGTAACCACTCCGCCAACAAACTGGACGAATTCATTGTTTTATCATTTTGAAAAACAAGCACAGTGGGATGTCACAGCTGAAGAAAAAGCTAAAATCGAAAAAGCACCAGAAGTAAAGTTTTAATCCGTTGAAGATTTTATCGAGAGCTATCTTTTTTCTATTTGTAAGTTGTGGGCTTTTTATATTAAAGGCCCACGCTGCTTTGGATATTCCAAAATTAACGGGCCCAGTTGTGGACTCTGCTGGCTTGATCTCATCTCAGGATCAAAGATTTCTAGAAGATTTGTTGTCGCGTTTTCAGTCTCAAGCACAAATCCAAATTCTTACCATTCCTACTTTGCAAGATCACTCTATCGAAGAGTATTCAATAGCCGTCACCGATCAATGGAAAATTGGTGACAAGAAAAAAGACAATGGCGTTTTGTTGTTGATATCGGCTAAAGAGAAAAAAATTCGCATCGAAGTCGGGCAAGGTTTAGAGGGTGTCATTCCTGATGTGGTTGCCAAACGAATTATTTCAGATGTGATGGTTCCTGTTTTTCGTCAAGGTTCAGTATCTAAAGGTATCGTGGTTGGTGCTTATCAAATCATTCACACCATTGATCCTAATTTCGAAAATGCTACGAATTCTGCTAATGATGAAAAAGGTTTTTCTGCGGACGCAGAACAATCTCTACGAGTAAAAGACATCGGTATTGCCGTTTTATTTATTTTTATGTTTATTTTCCTGTCAGTTTTTAATCGTCGCGGTGGCGGAGGTTTTGGCGGGGGATATATGGGTGGCAGTGGATTTGGTGGTGGTTTCGGAGGCTCGGGCGGTGGCGGTTGGTCCGGTGGCGGCGGCGGCTTTAGCGGCGGAGGTTCCAGTGGAAACTGGTAAAAGACAACAAATTCCAAGATGGTTGCGTGGTCAATTGACAGAATCAGATCTTGTCAACATTAGTGCTGCCATTGTAGAGCTTGAAAAGAAAACTTCAGGTGAGGTTGTGCCAATGATTGTTGGCAAATCTACTTTTCATGGTTTAGTACCTTGGGTTTTATGCCTCGCTTTTTTCGCCATGAGTTTTTTATTAGATGTTCATCGTATGCCATTGTTAAATCAAATGGGAGCGGTGCCTTTGGTTGTGTATTTCGTGTCATTATTTTTTTTGGCTCAAGTTTTATCGCGTTGGGGCTGGTTGCAAAACACTCTGTTGCCAAGGCAAGAGCGTGAAATTCAAATTGCACAACGAGCTCTCAGTGAGTTTCATCAAACTGGAATTGTTACGACCAAAGATAAGACAGGGGTCTTCTTATTTTTATCAATTTTAGAAAAAAAAGCGATTGTCTTGGCTGACGAGGGGATTGCGCGCAAACTGCCGACCTCGACATGGGATCAAATCTGTCAAATCATGATTCAAGCAGCAAAAAATGATCGTCTTGGCGATGGGCTGGTTGCCGCAATTAAAAAATCGGGTGATATTTTAGCCGAACATTTTCCTGCGCAAAATGGTGTGAAACCAAAAAACGAATTGGCAAATGAACTTATTATTAAAGAGTAAGATTAACAGGCTCATGAAAAACTCTTCCAAAAAATCCTTTCGCAGTCCAAGCAAAATAGTTTTTGATGAGCTTATTTGCTTGTTTAATTGCTTATGAGGTGTTTTTGAGATGAGTTCTAATAAATTGGATTTAAATCGTCGTATCAAAAGACATTTATTGTGGTTGTGGAATTTTTGGCCACCTTTTTTTGGCGCGGGCATTCAGGTCAAAAGAATATCTGAAGATTTCACCGAGATCGATGTGAAATTGAAACATAGGTTTTGGAATGCTAATTATGTTGGAACGGCATTTGGTGGTTCGTTGTTTGCTATGACGGATCCATTTTATATGGTTATGTTGTACGAAACTTTAGGGCCTGGATTTGTAGTATGGGATAAGGCTGCTCGAATTGATTATCTGAAACCTGGGCAATCGGATATGTGGGCTTTTTTTAAGTTATCAACGGAGCAGATCGAGAGCTTTCGTTCGCAAGCAATTTTATTGGGTAAATTTGAACCTGAAATGAAAATTGAAATTGTTGATGCCAATAAAAACATAATCGCAGTTGTTCATAAGACTTTGTACATTCGCGTGAAAAATAAAAAATTGACAGAGAAGATTGTTTGAATGCTTTTCAATCAATCAATCAATCAATCAATCAATCAATCAATCAATCAATCAATCAATCAAACTTTTTCATAGACCAATCGATCTGACAAGAGATTCATTCATAAAACAAAAGTGATTTTTTTTAAATTTAGCGGCATTTTATTTAATAGTTTATTCGGCAAAGCCTAACAACTATTAAATTATTCGTGCCGCTAAATCATTTTATATTCAACTCACAGTGTGTGTTGAAAGTTATGACTATTCTGATTTTACAATCGATCCATCAACTGGGTTGAAATAAATTTCTACTTTTTTACCGTCTTTGTTCGTGCCATAGACTTCGTAACAAGTGCCTGGCTGTTTGAATTTGCTGATTTTGTAACCCTCAGCTTCGACTTTTTTCTTGAAATCAGCTTCGCTCATCCATTTGTCTTTGGGCTGGTCGGTGCAGTTCTTTTTAGCTTGTGCGACACCAGTTGATAGCAAGATAGCAGTCAGGGTGAATAATAATGTCTTCATGGTAGCTCCTTTTCGTTGCGGATTTGATTATCTCGCAATGAAAGTATCGTTCTGATTTTAAATATCTGAAATGGTCAAATGACCTAAGTTATTAAAAAAACACAGCATAGGTCATTTGGTCTATGGATTAATTGGCAATTTACGGTGATAATTCTTTCATATAGACAGAATAAGTCTGTTTTTGACTCAATCTCAGAACGGAGCACCATATGCAGAAAAACGATAGGACAACTTTGGTTTATGATTTACCAACAAGACTTTTTCATTGGACCTTTGCTTCATTATTTTTAGGAGCATTTTTCATTGCCAAAGTTTTTGACGATGATTCTGCCGCATATCCATACCACATGATGTTGGGCATGACGATGGCCTTTGTGGTCGTCTTAAGAATTGTGTGGGGTATTTTTGGGTCACGATATGCTAAATTTTCTTCTTTTGCCCTGCATCCATCACGGTTGATTTCATACATGAAGAGTATTTTTTCAGGAGATGAAAGACATTTGGGACACAATCCTGCGTCTAGCTGGGCTGCAATTGTGATGATGCTATTAGCCTTAGGTTCAGCGACAACAGGTTTTCTGATGAGTCAGAGTCATGACAATAAGGAAACATTTGAAGATGTGCATGAGTTGTTCGCTAATGGTTTTATAGTGGTTGTAATAGCTCACGTTGCAGGAATTATTTTGCACACTCTCCGTCATAAAGAAATGATTGGGTTGAGCATGTTACATGGGCGAAAAAATAAAATAGGCCAGGAAGACGGAATCAAACAATCTCATCCAATTGTAGCATTGGTTTTTTTATTTTTGCTTGGGGGGGGTGTGTTTAATCTGTATCATAATTATGATGTTAATACCAAGAGCTTGAATTTTTTTGGTAAAACCATGCAGTTGGGTGAGGCTGAAGACAAAGAGGAAAAATCCGGAGGCGTTGAAACCAATGATCGCGAGAATGAATCGACAGAAAAAGACAGCGATGACGATAACGATAACGATAACGATTAGGGATTTTTGTGAATAAAAAAGAGCGTAATTTTGTTTCTGCAATTTTATTCATTATAATTATAATGGTTTGTTTTGATTTAGCTACGGACTCCCGTGAGGGAGTCGTGTGGTGGCATCTTTTGTCTGAAGCCAGCGTTGCTATCGTTGCCTTGATAGGGATTTTTATATTAATGCGTGATACAGTTTTGCTGCGACATACTTTGGCGGATGAACGAAAACAGTTTTCTGATTTTCGTCAACAAGCCGAAAAATGGCAGTCTCAATCTCGCAAGTATTTAGAAGGCCTCAGTCAGGCCATAGATTCACAGCTTTCAGAGTGGCATTTGACTGGCGCAGAAAAAGAGGTCGCTTTTTTATTATTAAAAGGCCTCAGTCTTAAAGAGGTTGCAGAGGTTCGACAGACGACGGAAAAAACAGCTAGGACACAGTCTTTGGCTATTTATTCCAAATCAGGATTGTCAGGGCGCTCGGAGCTTGCTGCATTCTTTTTGGAAGATCTATTAGTGCCAAGTCGAGAAATAAACAACACAACTTTGTAAATTCAGATTTTCCATATTTCATCGAGAGTAACTAGACTTTAGTTGAGCTGTTTTGACTGTGCGCCTGAACTCTTTAATGAATCGATCGATGGCAGTATATAACTTATTTTAAGACGTTTCACTCTTTTACTGGTTAAATAATTAAGGAGCCATAAGTATGTTAACCAAGAATCAAAAGATCCGTTTCGACTAAACATACTTATGGCCTCTTTAATAAAAAGGGGTATTCAGCATGAAAATGGAATTAGGTGGGCATTATCTTCTGTCATCGCAGATGTTTTTTATCATCGATGAGTCTTTACAGTTTGTTTCGGTGAATCCTTCTTTTGAGAAAAAAATGGGATGGAAGGCTGCAGATCTTGTCGGGAAAAAGATTACAGATTTTATTGCAGCCGAAGATCATGAAAAAGCGTTGTCAACTTTGGCTCAAAAAATGGAGCAAGAAATTTTTCTGAATTTGCGTTTCTTAGACTCAGCAAAACAATATGTTACTTTTTTGTTTCGCTTTGTTTGGAGCTTGGATAAAAGTTGTTATTATGGTTTTGTGAATGATCCAGCTAAATC
>CAZMVK010000057.1:0-19312 GCA_964569545.1 uncultured Bdellovibrio sp. | reverse complement strand
CGTAACGTTAAAAAAGTTGCCAACCTTCAACCAACTCAAGAAGATTGGAGTGTAAATAATAACTTTAGTTTCAGCCATAGCTCTGTTGGAACCGTGAATGTTATGATGGCTACTGATTTAAAATTACTAGAAGCACTTGATAAATTTTTTACCATGAAGATCGGAGCTTCGGCTTCCCATTCTTGGTCGCAAACAGAAAGTACGGGCAGTGGCTTTGCCACCAGCGTCCCAATCAAAGTCGACGGTTTGCATTTCAAAATCAGAGCAGAACAAGTTGAAAAATGCGCCCTAGTTACTATTAATCCAGCCGCATACCTTACAAAAAATAGTGATCTAGATTTACGTATCAATCCTGCAATAAATATCGAAGAACGTATGCATTTCTTTAGCAAAGGCTACTTATTCTGCGAAGGCAGTATGCATAAAACTCCAGTTACATTTAGCGAAGTTTACTACATCTTCAATCAAAAATTAGATGGTACATATATCGATCACAATCAAAACGACAATCGCTGGCTGTTTGCAAACCTTCGCGGCTGGCATTCCATGCAAAAGTTTAAACAAGCTATCGGTGGATCTTTAGTCGACCCCAAAGATGCTAAAGTAAAAAGCTTTACCGAAATCAATGCACAAACACTTTTGCAAAAAGTTTTATCAGAAGGTCTTCCTATCTATCCTGGTCAAATTCGCCGCGATCGCTAAAACATCAAACATGATGCGCTGAGCGCGACGAAATCTTGACCTTTTACTCTACTGAGACAAGCATTGTATCCTTGTAAAAAGGGGTCATTATGTCGGCTGCTTATCATGCTATTCGCCATCTGAAAAAGGATCAACAATTTCAACAGGGAGATGTTCTTGTTTTATTTGGCGAACTTTTTAATCGTGGATATGCCAATGGCTTAGTTGAAGAAGCCGAACGCCGTGGAATGAAAATCGTGCGAACTACTGTGGGTCGTCGTGAAAAAGATGGCAGCTTGCGCGCATTGACCGCAGATGAAATACACAACATTCCGCAACCATTTATCAATATACCTCTAGAAGCAGGATTTGATCTTGAAACAGATGACCTCGGAAAATCTCCCGTCGATTATTTAAAAGAAATCAAATTGTCCGAGTGGGAAAATGCCGAAATTTCTAAAAACAGCATTGAACAATCCAGAAAAAAAGGTCGAGAACGTTTTTTAAAAAACATCCGCGCCTATCTTCAAGAACTGCAACAACATATTCCCGCAGGAAAAAATGTTTTATTTGCACACCTTATGGCCGGCGGAGTTCCTCGCGCAAAAATTATTATGCCTTTGATGAACCGTTCGCTCAAAGGTTCCGGTGATAGATTTTTATCCAGCGAAAAATTTTGGAACACATCCCTTGGTCAACTGTGCTCTCTGAGCTTTAACGAAGTTTCTGCTGAAACCTTTGTAACATTAGTAAATGAAAGCTCCGCAATCCGAGAACAAATTCAAAAAAATGGCGGCAAGGTTTCTTATGTTGCTTATGGCTACCACGGCACCGAAGTTTTAGTCGGCCAAAATTATTTATGGCAAACCTATTCACCCTATCTTCAAGGTTGGGCGAAAATGCGTTTAGAAAATTATTCTCGAGAATTTTCTCATCGCGGAATTAAAACTTGTGTTTACAACTGCCCAGAAATTTTAACAAACTCCAGCGCAATCTTTTCAGGAGTTGAGGTTTCTTTATATCCACTTTTGGGAGCCTTATTGAAAGAAGGTTCTCAATCTGAAAAAGCAAAAACGACCGTTAACGAATGCCTATCTCAATTGAAAAACAACGCCAACGTTGAAGATGTTTTGAATTACACTAAAACCTATTTAACCTCTGAAGCTATCCGCTCTCACTGCGAGTTCGACAAATGGCCACAACACAATGGCCAAGAGCAATTAGAAAAAATGCTTGCAGCTTCAGATTATTTGATTGAAATGCATAATGACCCTAAACAACTGATCACATTTCCTCTGAGCGAAATTGTTTTTGAGGCTTGTGGCAAAATCATCCTGGCAGACAGCCCACAACCAGAAAGCCCTGTCTCTTGGATCAATCACGATGTCATCGCTAAGATTTTCGTACAAAGTTAATTGATGAGCTCTGCAGCGTTTCCAAGACAAAATATTCAGGCAACATCTTTAGCAAATGGTGGCAGCTGGCAACATACTAACTCCGACAATCAGTTCGATCATTTATGGACTGGAATAAGTCTATCTGGGATTCGCACCAGCATCACCAATCAACAACTGGGACTGTGTTTTGATGTAGCCCAGGGCTACCCGTTTGCATTGAACATGAAGCATTTTTTTATCACTCATGGCCATTTGGATCATGCCGCTGGAATTCCTTATATCATTTCACAAAAGGCCATGAATCACCAACCGGCACCACATTTTTACATGCCTCGCTCGTTGGTTGAGCCCATGAAAAAAATTATGAATATTTGGGAAGAAATCGAAGAACATCAATACAATTATGTTTTTACAGGCATTGATGAAAAAAGTGAAATTGAAATCAATCAACAAATGTTTGTAAGACCATTTAAAACTGTTCATCGCATAGATTCATTTGGCTACAGCTTGGTGCAAAAAAAGAAAAAGATACTGCCTCAATTTAAAAATCTATCACAAAAAGAAATAGTAGAATTGAAAAAATCAGGACAATGCATTCAAGCAGAACACGAGGACACTTTGTTTTCATTCACTGGAGACACACAAATCGAATGTTTGGACTGTTCTCCAGAAATTAAAAAATCTCAGGTTTTATTTATTGAAACAACTTATCTAGATGAAAGAAAATCCATCGAGCATGCAAAAAAATGGGGACATACTCATCTGGACGAAGTGATTGCTCGTTTGCCTGAAATAGAGAGTGAAAAAATCGTTCTAATACATGTTTCCAGCCGTTACAGTACCAACGAATCCCTGGCTATATTGAAAAGAAAAATTCCATTAAAAGATCAAGATCGAGTGATTTTATTTCCCGGCCGTTAGGTTGCACGTGCTTGCCTATGCGACCACGACCTTAGTCATATTTTCTCCTCAATCATCCCAAGCTCCTGCATTTAAAGACTCTCAGAGCTATACTAATTTGGCTACCCTCTCTGTTTGTTTATATAATATAATTTCATCGCGAGAATCAGTATGACGCCAAAACCCAATTGGGATTCTGTACAATTGTTTTACTCTGGAGATGAATATTTCCGAAGTGCACTTGAAGCAATTGATTTAGCAGAAAATGAAATCTGGATTGAATCCTATATATTTAATATGGATCCGATTGGCTTGCGTTTTTTAGAGGCTCTAAAAAATGCCAGTCTGCGCGGTGTTCGCGTGCACCTTTTAGTAGATGGAGTCGGCAGCTTTAACTGGCTAGTCTCTTTGAAAAATTATTGTCAAAAAAATAAAATTCATTTTCGCATTTACCATCCCTTGCCTATTCGTTTAAGTTTATTAACAAAAATATCTTGGCGTTCCTTGCGTACATTGCTTATTTTATTACGTCGAGCCAATAAAAGAAATCACCGGAAAATTATTTTTATAGATCAGAAAATCGCTTACCTGGGCAGTCTTAATATCACACAGGTCCACAGTCGAGAGTTCTTAGCTGGTCAATCATGGCGCGATACCGGAGTCAAAGTTTCTGGTGAGCCTTTGAAAATCTTAATCCGAGCCTGCGTCGAAGTTTGGCGCATCTCTAAAACAGATGGCCTATCGATTCGTCCACTTTTATTAAAACGCTGGTCACGATTAAAACAAACACCTTCAGCAATTTTACGGCTCAACAACAGAATTCGTTGGAGAGTTTCATTGAACCGCGATCTCAACCGTCGCATTAAAAATGCAAAAACACGAATTTACATCACAAATGCATACTTCATTCCGCGAAGATCAATTTTGAGATCCCTACGTATGGCCTCCAGACGTGGCGTTCAGGTATGCCTATGTCTACCAGCAAAAACGGATGTACCCGTAGTTCGTATGGCATCACGCTCTCTGTATTTTCGCCTGATGAGAAGCGGCGTCGAAATCTACGAATATCAAAACCGCATGCTTCACGCAAAAACATTAATCATCGATGATTGGGCCACTGTTGGCTCGCTCAATCTCAATCACCGCAGTTTATTTCATGATCTGGAAATTGAAATCGTGCTCTTACAAAAAGAGCATATTGAATCCCTGCATTCACAATGGAAAATTGATTTACAAAACTCACACAAAATTAATTTTGCAGAGCTAGGAAAAATGAATATCTTTATACGCACTATTGCACAGCTTGTTTATTGGATGAGGTACTGGATATGATTCTAAAAGTGTTAACCTATAATATTCATAAAGGTTTTAACATGACCGGCTCAGAGTTTACTCTTCATGAGATAAAAAAATCAATCAATGAGATCAATGCCGACATTGTATTACTGCAAGAAGTTGTTGGTAGTCACGCAAAACATAGCAAAAAAATTTCCAATTGGCCCAAACACCCAACACAGTGTGAATTCTTAGCCGAAGACAATTGGCCATATTTTCAATACGGAAAAAATGCAACGTACCCTGGAAGAGATCACGGTAATGCCATCTTAAGCAAATTTCCAATTGTCGAAACTGAAAATATCAACATCTCAACCAACCGCTGGGAACAACGGGGACTTTTACATTGCACTATTCAATTACCACTTGAGAAGTCTGTGCACATATTCAACGTCCATCTGAATTTACTCGAGGGCGGTCGCAAAACACAATTCGGTAAAATAAAGGAAAGAATTTCATCTCATGTAAATGATAAATCACCAATTTTAATTGGTGGTGACATGAATGATTGGACACAGAATCTACATCAGGATTTTATCACGCTCACTGATTTTTCTGAAAGCCATGTGCATCTCAACAAAAAATTTGCCCAATCATTTCCCAGTTTTTACCCTAAGCTGACCTTAGATCGTTTGTATTTTCGTCACCTCAGCATTTTATCATCGACGACACTACAAGATGCTCATTGGAAAAAATTATCCGACCATCTTCCCATGCTTGTAGAATTTGAAATTTAAGGCGCACTCTCTTTTGATCATTATGTGTTACCGAGCTATTTTTTTGTAAAAAGATTTTATTTTTTCTTAAAAAAGCCTGATACAAGATCTTTTAAATCAGCGTTAAATACATCTTTTTTCTGTCCCATTTGGGAATTGATCATTGCCAATTCTCGTTTAGCCATAATCAAAGAGTTATCCATAGCATAAGCTTTTTCCAGGGATTTTCGCGCGGGCACAATTTCTCCACGGTGCTTATGAAATAAACCCATGACAAATGAATACAAAGCATCGAATTTTTCTTCTGGCGGAACCTGCATCAAAGCGGACTCGACCTCAGACAATACATTTTGTTTACCTTGTGGTTTTTCATTCAATTGACCCAGCTTTGCCCAAATCAAATACAATTGTAATTTGCCAATATTGGGATCTAAATCCCCGGCCTTGTGTAACAAATCAAGGCCTTGCGTATACTGTGACTTACTCATTAACAAACGAGACTCTTCTAATATACGTGAGGCCTGCATTTTCTTTTCAAATTCATTTTTCTCTTGTTCCTCAATTGCTTTTTCTTTATTTCTACTTTGTGAAAACTGATAAGCCTCATCAGAAACTTTTCGCAAGAAATTTTGCGCATGAGAAATTGCATCTCGCAACTGTGAATCCACATTGTCACCTGGTGTCTCACCAATCAATTTAACGAAGGCCTGATAAATCTCTGCCGGATCTAAATCCGGAGTCCCCACAATGCGTACAATCAAATCCCAAGATTGATATTTATTTTTTCCTTGGAATTGTGACATGACTTTTTCTAAAAATTTAACTCTATCTTTTTCATTTATCACGGCAGGAGTTTCTGAAAAAACCAAAACACCTTTTGTTAATAACAAATGTAATGCTTTAAAGAAAAATTCTTCTGACCATTTTCTCATTTCGATCAACTGTGCCAGAGATGATCCATCGGTCACTCCTGCGACAAATCCACTGACCCGAGAAACCAAGGGCATTTTTAAAATAGGATGTTTTTCATCAAAACTTGGAGAGCAATGAATAGAGTACTCACCCCACGAGGTGTAATGAGCTTTGAGCCAATCAAAAGATATTTTTGAAGCTATCCAATCATGCAGATATGCAGACAAAGCTTCTGAATCAATCTGTGGAAATGTCAACGGCACATCCGTTACAATAAAGTTCACCTTAACCGACGCATCGATAATCGTACGTGACAAACGAATACTCATTTGATTGGTCAGAGCAATATCAAAGGCATGTGGACTTAATAAATTTTTATCAATCAGTCTTTCACCGATTTTTTTCACCGACTGTTCGGCCAAGGCTTCGTTCAAATCATCGGCTAATATATAGCCGGTCTCAATCAACAAACGGCCCAGCTGAGTATCCTTATCCACAATATCCACACCAATAATTTTACCAGCTGAAAATGAAACTCCAGAAACATCACCCTTGGCATTAACAATGTTCAAATGACCAGTGGCCTCGGTTTCTACCATTAAACTGTAAATGTAAGGCAAATCAAAACCATGAATTTCTTCAAGAGCTTCAATGGCTTTTCTTTTTTCACGAACGGAAACTTTGCTTTTACGAAAAAGTGAATACAGTTGTTTGCGAGGAGAAATCTCCTGACGAACATCGACTAAATCTTGATGTGTGCGAATACAATTTAAGGCTTCTGGCAAATTAAAAGGTTTTTTCAAAAAGGTCACAGCCTGTGTCGAACGCATGGTCTCTTTAACAAAGCCTTGATCTGTAAAAATACCACTCATCATGATGACATCTAAAGATGCTGCATTAAAACGAGGGCGTAAGCTCTGTACAAAATCAACACCACTGCCTTCAGGCAATAGACAGTCTACAAACAGAGTTGTTACGTGATTGGTCTCTAGATATTTTAAGATCTCCGTCCCCTGAGACGAAACATAAACTTCATGACCCACGCGCTCAAATGCAGCTTTGAGCGCAGCCGCCAAGGTGTTGTCATCTTCTAGAATTGCTATCTTTGCTTTCGACATGAGTTCTTAAATTCTCCCGTAACTATATCGGTGAATTGTAAGAAGCCCTACACTAGACTTTGTACCTTTGTTTAAGGCCTTACAGGCCAAGTTTTAGACTTTTCAGGCCAGGCTTTAGAGCCTGCATGGCCTAGACTTTAGACCTTGTCTAAATTGGATGTGATCACCCTTTTTTAAGAAATTTAAAATATTTGCTTTCAATAACGTCCATGTCCATGTCTTTGCCTTGCCCATCTTTAACAGTAGGCTTTTGCAAAAGACCTAAATCATTGAACTCTTTTCCATTATTATATAGCACAGCTTTTTCTTCATCAGATTCTTCGCTGTAATAGGGAACATAAAAAGATACGACCTGTCCCTGTGCTGGCAAAAAACCATGGACCATATTGATTTGGTCGACAATAACTTTCGGACACGAATGATATTGTATCGTCGCAGATCCCGCCGTTGTAATCCATTTGATCCACTCTCTGATTCCACATGAATTGATAGACTTCACACCATCAAGATTCATTTCAACAGTCGATGCTCCAGCTAAATCATAAGGACGAAAATCAGTGTCCTCATCAATCGTTCCCACGACTTGCACTTTGAATAAAGAACCAGAAACACCCGAACCAGATTTATCTACTTTGATTTCCCATTTCGACATTAATTACCTCGCAAAAACGAAAACTAAATTGTTATTTGTTCTATCTTGTCAGTTATTGACGACTGTTTCAACTTTACATTTTGACAACTTGACCAGACCTAGCCACGGTCAGCGTGAGACAAATAAATAAAATTTGATTTTTTTATTTTTCAAAAAGCACGACCAAAGTTTAGTGTTAGCTAAATCGAAAAAAAATAAACCATGAATTTTTCAAATTTATTAGCAGGCTGTTGAAAAACAATTTTACTTGGCTGCAAAGTGATTTTTTGACAGAAAGAGGCGCGAAGCTAAAATTTAGCAGGGGCAAAATCAGCCTATTAAATAGCTTTTCAGGGACCAGCTATTCGTTTGTCTTGATATTTAGTTCTTCACAAATAAAACCGAGAAGAAATTCAGCAATGAGTATAGATAAATTTGATTTTAAAATTTTTGACTCTCTTTTAGAGCCCGTGTTTGTTATCGATGACAAACAAACTATATTATATTGCAATGAGCCGGCCGCAATTATCTCAGATGTTTCTGTACGAAAAATTATTCGTCAAAAAATGACCTTTGAACAGCTTTTACAGTTTTCAAATCCAATTGAACTTTTACTTAATTTATCTAATATCACAGAGCCCAGCCCATATATTGAAATATCATTTCAATCTTGTGCCGGCAAAATCGGAAAAACGCAATTGACCATTCAGCCATTAGGTCACGACGCACACAATGCGTGGTTGATTTATTTTCGTGATGTTACGTTAGAGGAAACATTACAAAAAAAATATCGCGCAGAATTAGATCAAAAAGAAGGCGTGATCAAAGATCTACAAAAAGCACAAGCTGAGCTCGAAAAATATTCACAAAACTTAGAACAAATGGTCGAAGAGCGCAGCCAACAGATTTTAAATTTAAATCGTTTAATGACAGCACTTCTCAACAGCCTTGAACAAGGATTTTTTGTTTTTAATTCAGACGGACTCGTTCTTGAAGTTTGCTCCAAAGCTGCGATTGACATGCTCCAATCTCCTCCTCAAGGACGCTTCATCTGGGATGTTTTATCATTGCCACAACATCAAATCGAAGGTCTTAAAAGATGGATGCTTACTTTGTTTTCTGAAATGTTACCATTTGAAGATTTAGCCCCATTAGGACCCAACAAATTACTAACAAAAAATAACGATCAAAACCAAAATGAAAAACATATTAAGCTAGAGTATTACCCCTTACGTAAAGGACAATCATTAGATGCCGTAGTCGTCGTGGCGACAGATATCACTCGATTGATTGCGGCAGAAACAGCAGCAGCTCAAGATCGTGCGCATGCACAAATGATTTTATCTTTGATCAAATACAAACGCCAGGCGCTAAGCTTTATGAGCGAAGCACAACAGTTAATGAACTTGGTACAAACTTTATTTAAAACCAACGAGCTAAAAGCAGACGAATTGTTTATCAGTTTACACACCATTAAGGGTGGCGCTGCTTCATTTTCAATTGAAAGCATCAGCAGCCAAGCTCATCACTGTGAAGATTTACTAACTACGTGGAGAATGGAACCAAGTCCTAAAAATACTGAAAATTTAAAATTAGCTTGTGAGAGTATGATTAACAAATGGCAGGTCTTCGCCGAAAGCAGCGAAGCAATATTAGGACAATGGCAAAAACACAGTTCACGCATGGTAGAAATCGCCACAGATCAACTGCTACAATTTGAAAACAAACTGAATGAATCCAATTTAAAAAAAGAATTCAGCCAACAATTTTTAATGAGTCCTATCGTTGATTTTTTCACACAATATGACGAGGTCACCCAATCCGTTGCCGAACGCGAAGGCAAATCTTTAGCTGCCATTTCATTCCAAGGCGGTGACTTACGAATTCTGCCCGAGCCCTACGAATCACTTTTTGCAACATTCATTCACGCCTTTCGTAATGCTGTCGACCACGGCCTTGAGACTCCGTCAGAACGAGAAGCCAATGGCAAAGATCCAATCGGAAAAATTCACGTCGAGTTTTCACGTACAACAGAAGCTCAAAAAAGTTTTTTACAAATTGCTATTCAAGATGATGGACGTGGCATTTCCAGCGAAAGAATCAAAGCCAAACTATTAGAAAAAAATATCGACTGTGCCAATGAATCCGAGCACCAAATCATTCAACACGTTTTTGATTCAGAATTTTCAACAAAAGACCAAGCTACAGATATTTCTGGACGTGGCGTGGGTATGGATGCGATTCAAAAATCAGCAATCAAACTGGGCGGATCGGCAGAGGTCTTCAGCTCACCTGGAGCTGGTACTAAATTGATTGTCAAAGTACCAGATTTTTTTGATCTACAAAGTTTTAAAAAATCGAATTCAAAAAATCATTTAGCTGCATGATGCTTCTGCCATGCTGATTTCATTTTTTCTTCCATCATTTTTCCAGTAAATGGTTTTACCACATACTGACTGACTCCAGATAAAATCGCCTCAGTGACATGATCTCTTTCAGACTCTGATGTTAATAAAATAAACGGTAAATTTACCATGTGTTTCGAAGCCCGAACCTGCTTTAAAAGCTCAAGCCCAGTCAGCTTTGGCATATTCCAATCGCTAATCACCAGCTCAACAGGAGCGCCCGACGCAAAACTGTCGACCAAAAATAATTTAGCTGCCTCGCCATCTTGAAAATCATGAATGATTTTGAAACCCATACCTCTGAGCTGACCTTTGAGAAGATCACGAATGGCCGGCATATCATCAACAATTAATATTTTGGTTTCCAATGGGAACATTTTTATACATCCTTGTACGGCTTATGTACTGACCACATTAAAACTGTATCAAAACTTGAAATTACTGCAAGCCAAAGCGTGAGGTCCAAATATAATCTGCTCTTGATCCATATTCAGCAGATGGCTCCACTGCATTTTTTTGTTCTTCCGAATCAAGCCCCTGAAGATTCAACAATGAAAATGTAGTCACAGATAAACCTCGTGCGCGCAAACGATCAGGCAAACCACCTCCATATTGGACATGAAATTCACCGACAATAATCACCAATACTTGCTCAGGATGTGCGGCCAAAAACTGATTCGCACGAAAAGCCATCGTATCATCCCACACACTTTGCGCTGCAAAATACCTATCAATAGCCTCAGGAGTAGGCAGATGCTCCTGCATGATGGACTTAAATCGTGAAAAATAACGTTGGTTGCCAAGAGCAAAACCCTCTGGCAACTCGCCGCGCTCTTGGTCATTTAAACTAGCCAAACCTTGGCTCGCAATTTTTGTAGTCAATGTCCGTTTGGCATTCAGAGCAACCGTGTGCTCACCCAAATTCAGTTGTGGAAACAAAGCTTGCTGCCTGTACGCGGAAAAAGGAAAACCAGCTCCCCAGTGAATTCCTTTTAAAAAATCATCTTCAGAAATTTCAAGCCCTCGCCATCGATCAACCAAATCTTGATATTGAGCTTCAAAAAATTCAAAACCCACGCTGACAACATGTCCATTTTTTTTAATATTTTCAATTATTTGCAGCTGTTGAGATGCCTGTTCCAAAGTACCATGTTGCTCCCCTAGAACAACAACAGTCCCTGGTCGAATCTGTGACAAGGCTTCAGACAAAGAAACCAAAGACTGCCCTTGTTTCAAAATAACATCAGCCGGAACATCTTGAGCCACCGCGCTATGCGCGACCACAATCATGGCGACCACAAACAAAGAAGCTACTAAATTGAACATAATTTTCCTTATTCTCGATGTACAATCTAATTTTCTAATCATGATTTCCCCCTCAATATCGCGGTACTTCCAACTTGATTTTGCATATCAATTCACATCATTTATATTTTTAACCATTTTATGCAACTCGTCTATTGATGTTTGCCGCATCTTTTGTTATCACTTCCAGTCTTCAAGCATAGATCTCAATTTAAGGGAGAGTACCATGGCAAAGAAAAAAGGTCGTCTAATTGTGACTTTAGAGTGCACCGAAGCTAAAGCAGCTGGTGTTCCAGTTTCTCGCTACACAACAACTAAAAACAAAACCAAAACTCCAGGTCGTTTAGAGAAAAAGAAATACAATCCTAATCTCAAAAAACACACTCTTCACAGAGAAACCAAATAGTTGGATTGAGTTTTGATTTTAACTGATCAAGAAATTCTCAACTGCATCAAAAAAGGCTCCATCAAAGTTGAGCCTTTTCGCCCTGACTGCCTAGGGTCTAATTCCTATGACGTGCATCTTGGTAAAACTTTGGCTGTTTACGAAGACAGAGTTTTAGATGCTCGCAAACACAACAAAGCGAAATGCTTTGAGATCCCACCAGAAGGATTTGTGCTTGAACCCCATGCTTTTTATCTTGGGGTCACAGAAGAATATACCGAAACGCATGAGCACGTGCCGTTTTTAGAGGGCAAATCCAGTGTCGGACGTCTTGGTATCGACATTCATGCGACAGCAGGCAAAGGCGACGTTGGTTTTTGCAACTTTTGGACTTTGGAAATTTCAGTAAAACAACCAGTCCGTGTTTACGCCGGAATGCCAATTGGACAATTGATCTATTTTCAAGTTCACGGTGATTTAATCACCTCTTACAACGCCAAAACATCTGCGAAATACAATCAGAGAGCACCAAATCCTGTTGAATCTATGATGTGGAAAAACAAGTTTTAATTCCCCCTACTCATTGACCTAACCCTCAGAAAACGAGATGATTTTTCCTACGATAGGGAGATTATCTGACATAACATCTCCCATTATCAAAATGAGGTCTTATGCAAAACAATATTCAAGCTATTCAAAATATTTTAAACGGTATGTGGGATGACTATTGCGCTTTAAACCCAGCCGCAAAAAAAATATACAATCTACTGACCGAACAGGGCGAGACTGTTTTGAATGATCACATTGCCCTGCGAACTCTTCAGCATCCAAAATTAGGTATTGAATCCCTAGCAAAAACTTTTAAGAAATATGGTTACATAGAAAAAAGTGATTATATTTTTAAAGAAAAAAAATTATACGCCAAACATTACGAACATCCACACTCTGAGTTGCCAAAAATATTTATCAGCGAGCTTGAGCTGTCTAAGGTTTCACCTTTTGTACAAACAACCATGTCCGAATTGGCAGAACAAATTTCAAATGATTTAATCAACTCTGATAACTTTTCATATCGTGGCAGAGCATGGAAAATCAGCTATGAGACTTACAACAAATTAGCGCAAGAGAGTGAGTACGCAAGCTGGCTTGCTGCTTTTGGCTTTCGTCCAAATCATTTCACTGTAAACATAAATCAACTCAAAAAATTCTCTGACATCACTGTGCTGAATAACTTTTTAAAACAGAATGATTACAAGCTCAACACTTCCGGCGGAGAGATTAAAGGCTCGGCAAAAGAGTATTTAGAACAAAGCTCAACCATGGCTTCTGAAATTCCAGTTGCATTCACTGATGGTTCGCACTTGGTGCCGGGATGTTATTACGAATTTGCCAAACGTTATGCTTTACCAGATGGAAAGCTTTACCAAGGATTCGTAGCCGCATCAGCAGACAAAATATTTGAAAGCACGAATAAATTAAAATGAACCCTGATCAACAAGAAGTCCGCTGGGACATTGAATCAGAATATCCCGAACTGTGTTCAAATGTTTTTGTAAATGACGAATTGTTTGTTCGCACCGAGCTTGATCAAATAAAAAATAGATTGGCAAAACAAACGGCACCGCTCACAGTTCAGCAGATCAGCCAAAATATAAATCAGGCCGAATCCGCTCAGCTGATATTAGCTAACCTTATAACGTACGTTCATTGTTTGCTTTCAGTTGATGGCTCACGAATAGATGCCAAAGAAAAATTATCAGAGATGCAGGACCTTGCTTCGCAACTGAAACAAGTACTATTGCCGATAGAAATTTTCATTCAACAATGCCCCTCTGATCTTTTTTCTGAGATCATAAAAAGTGAAAAATTAAAAGCCTATGAATTTGTTTGGACTGAAAAAAGAAAACAAAAGAAATTTTCGCTCAGTGAAAATGAAGAAGTCTTACTTGCGGCACTTGAAAATCCAGGACACATTAGCTGGAGTAATTTATATGACTCTCTAAGCTCAAGCATCCGCTGCGAGCTTAAATACCCTGATCGAACAGAAACAGTGGGTTTAGCAAAAGCTCACGCTCTTTCGCGTGTTCGCGATCCAGAAACTCGTAAAATTGCTTGGCAATCGATTCAAGAAGCATGGACTGAGCACAAACAAAGTAGCGCAGCCATTATCAATGCTCTGGCACAGTGGCGAATTGAGGTCAGCCAAAAAAGATCTTTACAAGAAAAAAAGCATTACACAGATGAAGCTCTTTTTCAAAATCGAGTCACTCACGAAACCTTAGATGCAATCATGCTAAGCTGTCAGTTAAATGCCAGTAAAATTCAGAAAGCCACTCAACTTATTGCTAAAGCATGGGGAAAGACTCAACTGGATCCGTGGGATCTTTTGGCACCAAGTCCAATCTCATCCAGTGATACAAATATTTCGTATACTGATGCCTGTAAAAAAATTGTAAACGCATTTGCCCAAACTGATAAAGAATTGTCAAACTTTGCACAGATGGCTATCGACAAACACTGGATCGAAGGCCGCGTGATGGATCAAAAAACCACAGGTGGCTATTGCACGTTTTTTTCAAAGAGCAAAGAACCGCGTATATTTATGACTTACATGGGCAGCAACAACGATGTTTTTACCTTAGCTCATGAACTTGGCCACGCTTATCATTCATGGACCATGCGAGATTTACCTTTTGTTCAACAAGAATACCCATTGACCTTGGCTGAAACAGCCAGCGTTTTTGCCGAAACATGCATGAGTCATGATCTCATTACCAATGCCGACAGTTTTTCTTCTAAATTTGAATTTGCTTATAATGAAATGGAAAGAGCCTCGGCCTTTCTTTTAAACATACCGATGCGATTTGATTTTGAAAATCAAGTTCACCAAATTCGACAAAATAAATTTATTTCGCCAGATCAACTGTCACAATTAATGGATCAAGCATGGAAAAAATGGTACGGCGACAGTTACCATCAAAGCGACAATATGTTTTGGGCTCACAAACTGCATTTTTCAATACCAGGCCCAAGCTTTTATAATTTTCCATATACATTTGGTTATTTATTTAGCCTTAGCCTGTATGCGCGCCGTATAGAGCAAGGTCCTCAATTTATGAAAACCTATGTCGAGATTTTAAGAGATACTGGTCGAATGACTGCCGAAGATCTGGTCGCTAAACATCTTAAAGAAGACATACGAAAACCACAATTCTGGCAAAAGGGCATTGATCTGATTTTGACTAAAATTGACGATTTCGAAAAAATGTTTCAGCACTTGCCTTCGTGAGCTAACAAAAATTCTTTGATATGCAAACCACCGGCATAACCCGTGAGCTTTCCTGATTTTCCAATGACTCGGTGGCAGGGTAAAATAATACAAATTGGATTTAAACCATTGGTGCGGCCAACAGCTCTTACCGCTGTTGGCTTTTTAATTTCCTGTGCTTGCGATTGATAGGAAATTGTTTTTCCAAATGGAATTTGATTCAAGGCTTGCCAAACAGATTTTTGAAAATTCGTCCCCAGTAACAACAATGGAATTTGAAACTTTGTTCGTTGATGAGAAAAATACTGCTGCAATTGTTTTTTTGTCTCTAACAAAACATTGCTGCTTTTTTCCACGAATAAAACTTGTGTTAGATCCATCTTGTTAGATTTTTTCGCGCTTCCTATCTGTCCCGAAATCAACAGGTGTGCTTGTTTTGTTAAATAATTTTTAGCGGATTCATATCCGCTAGCAAATACCACGGCCACTATTTTATTTTGATAAGCAATTATTTTAACATCACCAACTGGAGTCTTTGCAGTCTGACAATCAAAACAAACAACCACTTTTTCTTTTGCGGCTGTTTGTTTATTTTTCACGGTCCCTGGCATTTTGATTTTCTTTTTCAATACCTTTTTCATTTTCTTCTTCACTATCTTTTTCGCTATCTTTTTCGCTTGTTTGTTCATTTTTTTAAACAGCGATCAAGAGTTTCACTGATTTAATCGCTGTTTGCTTTTTTGCATTTTCCTTAGGTCTGCACTTTTGCCAAGCTGTGTTTTTTTCTAAAAAACACCAATGTTCAAATTACTTTTTAAAGTTCAAATTTCCCAAATAATCTGACTTACCTAATTCAACTCCCGATTTACGTAAAATCATATAAGTAGCAGTGATGTGGAAATAAAAATTCGGCAAAGCCAATTCATAAAAATACTCTTCACCTGATAACCATTGACCACCAGCCCAGTGCGGAGAAATTTTAGCTTCTTTAAATTCAGAAAAATCAGCTTCGATCATTGATTTTAAATACTCATTTGTTTTAGCAATACGAGCGCGCAATTCAGGAATTGTTTTTTCATTGTCTTCAAATTTTGGAGCTTCCGTATGCGACATATGTGCAGCACAAAACTTTGCGGCATCGCAAGTAATTTGGATTTGCTTTGGAAATGCCAACATGTCAGGAGCAATTCTTTCAGTCATAAAGTTATTCACATCAAATTTTTTATGATCTGCAAAAACAGCCGCTTTAACTAACATTCCATCAAGATTATTTAACATTTTAATAAATTGTTCTAGGTGCATTTTGTTCATAATAAACTCCTTCGATTGTTCAATTTAGACTCACTTTATATACACTTGCTTACGTAGCCAATAGCAAACTGTCACTCTTTATCGATTGAACTGAACTTGCTGCCGTTAAAAAAAAAGACACAAATTGTTATTTACCGTTGACGCAAATCAGTCAGACTCAAAGATTGTTCATGGGTGATTGCGAGATTTCATCTTCTAATAAATCAAAGTGATACTTAGCTAAGATCAGAAATACATTGAATAATTCGTCTAAAGTTTAGACATTAAGATAAATAGTTCACCAAGTATCTGAATTACGCATCGCAAGCCCCCCTCTATTCGGCGATATGACATTTAAATAATAATGCTATCAACTTTAACAATTTTGTGGTTAATACGAATTTCAACTGTCCGTTCTCGTGATTCAATAGATGTTCTTTTGTCTTTTGCGAATGGCCCCAAAGCTTTCACAGGAGGCAATATGGGAAAAAAAATATACGTCGGCAACCTTTCTTACAGCATGGACGATCAGTCTTTATCAGCTCTATTTTCAGAGTTCGGTAATGTTGAATCTGCTCGTATCGTTATGGATAGAGATTCAGGTCGCAGCAAAGGTTTCGCATTCGTTGAAATGTCAACAGATGCAGAAGCACAATCAGCTATCAACAAATTGAATGGCACTGAGCAATCAGGTCGCGCAATCAACGTTAGCGAAGCTAAACCAATGGCTCCTCGCGAAAATCGCGGTGGTGGCGGTGGTGGCGGCCGTGGTGGTTTCGGTGGCGGTGGCGGTGGTGGCCGTTCACGTTACTAGTCTATAAGGAATTATGTCTAAAGAAGACTTAGTTACTGTAGAAGGTACTATTCATAATCTTTCAGGTGGTGGCATTTATCATGTCACCCTTGAAAATGGCTTACCGGTGACTGCAAAACTTTGTGGAAAAATGAAGAGATTCAAGATCAAAGTTGTTGTTGGTGACCGAGTAACCGTAGGTGTTTCACCTTATGATCCTACGCATGGCTTGATCATGCATAGACATAAGATTTAATTCATCTTCAAATCTAAAAATTTAAATGTTGGTCCACGGACCAGCATTTATTACCTCAGCAAATCCATTTTGTTTTAAAATTCTCAGAGCGGCCTCACTTCGAGCGCCAGACGCACAACAAACAACTATCGGCTTATTCTTATCTAGTTCTTTTAAACGACGATGCAGATCTGTTAATGGCATATTAATCGTCAATGGATGAGATCCACTGTTGAACTCAGCAACACTGCGAACATCAATCAACACAGCTCCGCGATCAATATATCCCGGAATCAATTTTTTAACTTTTTTGAAACGCCAAAATCTCCAAACGAAAAAAATAACAATCAGTAACGGAAATATATATTTTTGTAATTCATCGACATTCATTTTTAATATTCCTATTTAATTTTTTTAGGATTCGTCTTCATTAGATCGACCCAGTAATCATTTCTAAAATCACTCTGACAATACACTGTTATGACAAAACTGTGCAGGTGCAATTAAATATGTTGGTCGACAATAATCAGACCACTGACCACGATTGTAAGTTGCGTAGCCTACCCACCAAACTATCTTGTCTGTATTTGCATGCAATAAAATTTGATCAGGCATTGCATCTGGGGCTTCGCCATTGATTGAAAAACACAGACCATGAGCTCGCATCATTACGTCACTTACGACCTCAATAGCATCCGACCCAGCAGGGGAACCCATTATAGAACTAAAGCCTGAAGAACCACCTTTATATTCAATATTATTTTGCTCCAATACCTCAACACTCAATTGCCCAACGCTGATTGGAAATTTTTGATTTTCAATATCTAATTTTACAAGCGGCTGATCAGAACAGGCTCCAAAATAAGAAAATGAAACTGAATATGAAAGACATGGAAATAAACAAAAAATTAACATGTGAATATATTTTTTCATGGCTTAGCTTTAAATCAAAAACCACAGAATAAGCAAGAAAACACGACTGACGTGCAGTTCAATTTCATTCTAATTTTAAACCTTGAGCCTGTTATAAATTCCACTACGATGAAAGAAATGTCTTTATACATAAAAAATATTTTTTCAGTCACTTCCGCAATGATCATTATGATTGTTTCCACAAAATGCTTGGCAGTCAGTACTGGCGCAACGAACTGGTTTCGTAAAGATCTTGCTTTTGGTCTGACCGGCACATCTTCATTTTTTGACGAAACCAATAAAAATATATTCTATCAACACACTGGACTTTCGTTTGGCCTTGAAGCGGACTTGCGCTTGGGTGTTCGAATTAACATCCTGAGCCTTGGCGCCGTCGGCGCCTATGGAGTCAATTGGGTCAATAATGTAAGACAAAAAAGCAATGGCACTGATACTTATCGTCACGATGTATATCAAGGATTAGCCGGTGGATTTGCTGCCATTAATATTGGCGCAGGCAAAGATAGTAATGAAATTATCGGCGAGTATTATAGCACCGCCAACCAAACAGTATATTATAGCGATATAAAAACTGAAAACCCCTACAAGGCAAATGACTCGCTTAAAGGCAAAGGCTGGGGTGTCGGAGTCGGCGGCAGACGTGGGGATAACATCAGTTGGATCATGTATCGAATGATTACTTTTGATTCGCAAAACCTTGATAACGTAGATTCTGATCTGCCGAGTTCCACAAAAAAAGGATCGCAGACAAACACACACAGTACTGTTCGTAGCCAGTCGTTAACGTTTATGGTTGGGCAGTCGTTCTGAGTAAATAGAAAAACTATAAATCTAAAAAAATACCCCCGAAACAGGGCGGAAAAAATTGGGGTGACCGACGGGGCTTGAACCCGCGACCCTGGGAATCACAATCCCATGCTCTACCAACTGAGCTACGGCCACCACAAGGTAAGGGACTTTTTATATTGGTTTCGACAAACTTGCGCAAGAGTTTTGTAACAAAGCCAC
>CAZMVK010000056.1:746-19342 GCA_964569545.1 uncultured Bdellovibrio sp. | reverse complement strand
ATCACGCAAAGTATTACTGTAGCTAATGATTTGGATTGTTCTTCAACAACTGGTTTTGCTTTGAAAATCGTTGGTGATGGTTTGATCGTAAACGGTAATGGTCATAAAATTATCGCTCCGAATGCTGCTGCTGGGATTTTTGCACAAGGCAGTCAGATCACTGTTTCTAAATTTACAGTGAATGGTGTGGTTAATGGTTACGGAATCATGGCTTACGAAACTCCGGGAATTAAAATCACTGGTAATGATTTTTCACGCAACTCTGTTGGTGTGATGGTGTTTGCTGAGAATTTGCAATTTGGTGCAGAGATCAGTGGAAATAAAATTCAAGCCAGCACATATTTTGGTATCAGAACATATTCTGCGGCTCCAGGGGCGGTGGTTTCTCCGGTAATTAAAAACAATGATCTGCAATGGTCTGGTGACTATGCTCTTTATGTTAAAGCCAGCAGTTATACTTTGTCAGGTACTGACGGTAATAACTTTGCCAATTCAACAAACGGTATTTATTTAAAAGATGGTGTGTTTGTTGTTAAAGATTTGTCTTTAGCTCAGTCATTGATCTACAAACGCGGAATTTTTGCTGACAGTGCTTCTTCTGTAACAATCACTAATGTGGATGTTTCCTCATTGGCTCCGTTCAACGGAAACTATGAACGCACTGGTATTGACTTGTACCGTGTAGTGAAATTTGAAATTTCAAGTATTACATCTAAAAACAACGATGTTGGTGTGAAACTAGAAACTGAAAGTGGCGTCTCTCCAGCTGGTGTGATCAAATGTTCAAAATTTTCTGGATTCAGTTTTGCTGCGATTGATATTGTTTCTTATGATTCAACTCAATACGGAACAGTACGTTTGTGTGGCAATTCAATCACGATTCCGACAAATGCTTATGATATCTTTATACACAACGGAACTGTTGTTACTATTTTAAATCAGTGTCTATCTGGTGAGTGTTCAACTGGTGGTTGTGGTAAAGACGGCAAAGAGCCTCGCGATGATAAAGGTTGTGGCAAAGGTGACAAAGATGATCACGGCGGCCGTGGTGGTAAAGACGATAAAGACTGTGATGATGATAAAGATGGTCATGGCGGAAAAAAAGATGGCAAAGATTGCGATGATAAAGATCGTGATGGAAGAGATCGCGACGATAAGGACCGTGACGGCAGAGATGACCGTGATGGAAAATCACGTGATGGCAAAGATTGTGACGAAAACGGAAATCGTCGGTCGTAATACAGCTTTTACTTTGCTCTTAGTATATTGATTTTGTAACTCTTCTGGCGGCATAGTGGTTTACTTGCCGCCAGTTTTTTAGGACTCAGGCCTCATCAAATATATCAAATAAATCTATATTCAAACAGGCAATCTTGTCTGGCTTTTCTGAAATAACATTTTGATTCAACTCGCTAATCAAAATATTGATTCTTTTTCTCAACTCTAAAAATTGATTTTGCGATATCGACATTGG
Organism: uncultured Bdellovibrio sp.; assembly: GCA_964569545.1. Lineage (GTDB taxonomy): Bacteria > Bdellovibrionota > Bdellovibrionia > Bdellovibrionales > Bdellovibrionaceae > CAZMVK01. The sequence goes on along the minus strand of CAZMVK010000056.1, from coordinate 17,868 downwards.
CGCCGTGTAAAATAAATTAGTCGAGGAATTGTTGTCCATTTTTTCAAAACCTTTTACTCTCCACGAAATTTGTCTTGTCTTAATGTATGGAGAGCTTGCTTCTAAATGAGTGCGCTGTGGCCCCATCGTGAATTGTCCATTTTCTTTAATGCACAATTTCTTTTCTAATAAAAATTCCATTTTTGTTGTTAGCTCATTTTTAGAAATCAAAAGTTTTTTATAAAGAGCTTCTAGATTTTGATATTTAGGAATCGACGTTAACAATCGAATTGTGCTGTATAGCCAACTTGAATAAAAAATAGCTTTATCGGCTTCGTTAAGAGTAGCATCTGTAGGGATGATTTCTTTAAGGCTTTCAGTTTTAAGCTTTTGAATCTCGATAATTTCTTTTTTAAAATATATTTTTAATTTTTGACTGCCGGCTTTTTCGTAGTTCACTAGCAATAAGAAATATTTTTGTTCATCACTGGTTAGATTTAAAAAATCTGTAAGTAAAAGCGCATGCTCTAACGATAAATTTTTATCGCCATTTAAAATCTGACTGACTAAAACTGTGCTGATACCGACATGTTCAGCAATTTTTGCTGATAAGCCGTGGCCTCGTTTGGGTTGAGCAGACAACCACTTTTTAATATATTTTTTGTAATCATCATAATTATATATATCCATAAAATTGAATCCATTCAGTGGTTTAAGAAAATAAATTAGCTCGTGGTTAATTATATCACTAATTATTAGCTAATATGAAAATGAAATTTTTCTTTTGTTTAGGCAAACTGGCTTTAACAACAACCAGCAAGACTTAGGTCTGCTACTAACAAAGGAAGAGTATATGAGAAATATGATCGTTGGATTTTTTGTTTTTACTGCAATGGCTTTAACTGCAAACGCTCAGATGTCAGCAACGTCAGTTGTTGTAAAGCAAGATATGATTGCCGAAGCCAAATATTACGTACGATATGATTTTGTTGAGCCAAAAGTTTTTAGTGATTTAGGATTGGTAAATGAAACAACAGATAATGAAGGTTATTGCAATTTAATAGCTAGGCCAGTCGATAGCTATACAAAGCCTGTTGTTCTTCATAAAGGCGAGGTCTTGCGTCTTGTCGGACAAGTCAAATGGGAGCGATTTCATGTGGATCAAAATATTGGTTTAATTACAGTTCTTAAAGATGTTTACTCTGAGCTTAAAACTAAAGATGGCAGTAGAGTATTTTTGGCTTGTTCTGTTGATACAGGTGCAGCAGAGAGAAATGAATACAAACCTATTTCAGATGCTCAAACTCGAGCATATTTGAGTGGAATTGGTTTAATAGTTAAATAATTTAATTAATAACAAAGGAAAAAAAATGACCGCAGTGAATTGCTTAAGATTCTCTGCGGTTATTCGAGGTGTTTATGCGTACTCAAATTTTATTGTTTATAAGTTTATTAAGAATTTTTATTTTATGTAATGCTTTGGCAATTTCAATCCCAGCACTTGCAACAAATTTTCAAAAAGATTCTGAAGTGATTGAGGAAGAAACATTAATTAAAGACAACGGAAAACAAATAAAAACCAAACGCGTTGGCAAAGCAAGGCAGCGTAAGGGAGAGATGTTAGTAGGTGAAATCGAAGAAGATGAAATTTCGCAAATTCAACGTCGACAAAAATCTCTTGGTTTTCATGTGTTTGGTTTTGGTCCTGCCGGATCGGCAAATGTTGGTGATAACAAAATGCTCTATCATCTTTCGTACGGATATCATTGGGAGGTTTCTACAAAAGCAGAGATTACAGCAGATATGCTTGCGGCAGGAAACTCACAAGGAGCTTTTGGTAATGCGGGATTGGGCTTTTCCTATTTACCGGCTCGTGGCTCGATTTCACCGTTGATAGGTTTAGCACTTGGTGGAGGGTATGCATCGGGTAATGATCTAAACCAAAGTGGTTTTACTGGGCAATTAAACCTAGGTGTTCGTATGTTTCGATTGTCTGATACACAGATGGAGTTTTTAACTTCGTACACCAGTATTTTAGCAGAGGGGAATTTGTCACTTTATGGGCTGCAGATACGAATACTGTATTGAATTGAGACACAAACAAGGCACTGTTTTTGAATTAATAAATAATCAATGGCTGGTGATTGTTGAAATACCCAACCTGCTGCAGATGGAGTTCATTATGATTTCGAAAAAAGTTAAAATATTCGTCACCTGGCTAATAACATTGTCACTGTCTATATTTTTATCAGCTTGTCAGAAAAAAGAAAATTCGACAAATACGACTCCGACCGCGCCGACGGCGTTACCTGATGTACAATCCAATGCCGGTGGCACGAGTGGTGGTGGAGGGATAGATGGCTCTGGAGGTGATGTAGAGCGAAGTTCGAAGCAACAAGTGCAAGCCGCGATTAAAAACAATCTAAAGATGTTGCAACAAGCTTTGTCGGTAATGGCCAATGGATTGGAGTCATTAGGAGATGAAGCTATTTATGATCAAAAATTTGGATCTGGTGCTTATAATCTTGTTTATAATTTTATTTATCCAACCGGTACTAAGAAAGTAAATTTTAATCTAGCCGAAGATGCAACTGATGATGATAAAGCAATCATCAGTGGATTGAATCCTATAGCCGATGCTTTACGTGCTGGTTTTATTGTTATAAATATTCAATCTGAACCATGCAGGGTCCAAACATCAGTTGAAGGTAAGGCTTATGAAGAGGAAAAACATGACGGCATGGCCATCGGTGATTATAAACATGGAAAAATTTGTTTAAGTGAAGATCTATTGCAGACATTATCGGCATCGTCAGTTGAAAATGATATTTTGTTTTTGTTGATACATGAATTGTCGCATCTGTCAGGTTTTAATGAAGCAAATGCTCGTAAACTACAAAATTTGGTAGCGCATAATAAAGAGTTGTACAGTTCTAATGCGCTCGATATTTTTCTGGCTTCAAATACTCAAAAATGCGATTACAAACTGTTGGCTACGGAGATTGAATTGATAAAAAAATCTCAATATTGGCAAACTCAACTCAATCGTATTTTAACAACTTTATCTGGTTCGCAACCCAGAGGTTGCGGAGAAATGACAAATGAATTGGAAGACCGATCAAAAATTTTTGTTGATGATGTGGAGTTTATGAGTCAGACAATTAAATTCTCTGATCATTTTGATTGGCCAAGCTTACAAATTAAAAGTGAAAAACCAGAAGTGATTTTGTCGTATCATGATATTCAGGGATTGAGCGATGTGGCTACTTTAGATATCAGAACATCAACTGCAAGAATTTTCCCAGTTGAAGCTTTGCTCGGGCGCAGTGCTCAATGTTCTTATCGAGGATTGATCGCTAATTTTATTGCAAATATGGATGATGCCTTACAAATAGGATGTGGCACGCGAGCTCAACAAATGGGTTCTCTGGAAAAAATAAAACAGAGAATGTTGTTGGAAAAGAAAATTTTAGAGGAAGATCCTGAATTTAATAAATAAGTTATTATTTTTTAGGTTTATTTTTGATTGATTGATTGATTGATTTGTCATGCCTGGTATATTTAAAATTCTGACTGCAATTAACAAGTGTAATTTACAATTTTTATTTTTCAAGCATGAGAAAGAAAAAACCGCAGTTAGCGCTTCGTTAGCTGCTGGTGAATCATTTTGATGGATTCTTCCCAGCGTTGTCGTAATGGTGCGCGCAAACGGCCATCAACAAGTCCTTCGTGGGTAAATGCCAACATAGTTTTTTTATTGTCTCGACTGTGAATGTAAACTGTAAAGTATGTTTTTTTGTTCCAGTCAATATCCATCCAGCTCATGCGGATTTTTTTACCTTTGCTGATTGTGCGGATTTCTCCGAAATAACCGTCTTCGGTTTCAAATTCAGATTTAATATTAAAGACCATGCCATTTTCTGGCTGCGAAAGTGGTTTCAGCCAAATCTCGGTTCCTTCTTTGCTAACCAGAAAGGTCCAAAGAGCTTTGGGCGGAACATGAATAGTTTTTGTCACCGTGATTGAAAACTGTCCCTTGGCATTTCGTCCTTCAATCTTTTTGCCAATCATAACTTCAAATCCGCTGGCAACGATTTGTTGCCACCAGGGTTTTAATTTAAATTTGCTTTTTAATAATTGAACCAATTCTTTGCGAGTCAGATTTTGTGCATGAATTTTATTAAGAGCCAGCAGCCATTGCTGCCAATCACGTCCCGTATTTTTGGTCACGGATTCGGCGGTGACTTTGTTGACGAGGTTGAATTTAGAATTCATTTGAAAATACCTTTATATGAAATTTCTTTGTCTATTATTATCTATTGTTAAAACCAGTTTAACATAAATTTATAAAACTGGTCACGTTATCAAAATGTCGAAATCGTGCCTGCTGGTTTTATGGAGCTTAAAAAGAGAATTGAGAGGATATGCTTTGTGCTGAAACTTTTAAAAATATTTTGATGAAAAGACTATCGTTATTTCAGGTAAAACTCTTTTAGAGGAACAAATTAAAAAAATGTGTAGTTTAAAGCCACGTCCTGCTCATTATGTTGATGATGTTATGCTGGCTACCCAATCCAATATTTCGACAACTGTTCCTAGGGCATGTCCTCATTTGATCGTCCTGCTGTGAGAATCAATTTAGTTTGATCTCAGTGTTGTTCGTCGTCGATGTAGCTCTGCTGCAGATTCTCGTCTCGTCTTGATCTCGCTTTAAATTGGTTTTTAATCTAGATAAGCGTTAGCTCTAAAGATCTAATGTGGCCAATATTATTATGAGAGATTCGTTCCATGTTTTCGATTTTCCAAACCGCGAAGCTATGCGTAAAACACACGGGTAATTAAATTTTATTTGACAAGGTTTCGCGCCAAAAAACGCCGTTGAATTTTTTTGCGAGAGCGCTGTGTTTTGGATATTTATTCCGCTCAAGGATTAGGCCTGTTAAACAATTTTAACAAAAACAACTCCGACCCCGAATTTATTTCCCAATCTCTTCTGGGGCGTTATTAAGAGGGAAAATTCAAGCCAGAAAACTCATGTTATGTTCCCGCTGCAACCAAGAAGAAAAGAACTTGCCAGTAAAATCCCGATTGAAAGTTAAGGGGACAAGACCATGAGCACCAGCCAAGATAAAGATAAAGATAAAGATAAAGATAAACTAAATAAATTAAAAAAAATGAGCGATGACCAACTCATCCAACAAGTCGAATATCTCGTTCGCCGCGAACGACAATTGGTAGAATGTTTGATTTGGCATTTGCAGGAAATTCAAGATCGTAAGTTGTATTTGCAAATGGGTTTTACAAGTTTATTTGAATGTCTTGTTAAGCATTTTAAATACAGCGAATCTTCTGCCTATAGCCGTATTTCTGTTTTAAGAATTATCAAAGATGTTCCACAAGTCGCCGAGGGGCTTGGCTCTGGAGAGCTGAACTTGACCAATCTGACATTGGCGCAAAGTTATATTAAAAAACAAGAAAAAATCAGCGGACATAAGATGTCTATTGAGCAGAAAACTCAGATGGTCACTTGTGTGAAAAACAAAAGTTCAGACGAGGTAAAACAAATTTTTGCACAACTCAATCCAACTTTAGATTTGCCTGTTGATCAGACCAGATATCTTGATGAAAATCATGTTCAATTACAAATGACCATCAATAAAAATATTCTCGCAAAAGTGGAACATCTCAAGTCATTAATTTCACATTCTAATATCAATCCCAGCTTTGCAGAAATATTAGAAATATCTTTAGATGCGGCCATCGAGAAAATAGAAAAGAAAAAGAGAATTTATATTCAGAGTCTTTCTGATAAATCAGTCAGCTTCAATGACAGTTCAGCAGATACGAATGACCTGAAAATTGAATTTGAGAATAAAAATATGAATGAAAATAAAAATAAAAATATGAATGAAAATATGAATGAAAATAAGAATAAGAATAAGAATAAGAATAAGAGCAATAACACCAATAACAACGAGTGTGAGAGCAAGAGCGAAATAACCAACAACAAAGTTATCAAAAAAGTCAGCAAGAATGCGAGTATAAAAAGCGATGGTGTTAATAAGATTAAGAAAGACAACGCCTTGAAAGGTGCCATGAACAGTATGAGCAAGAAAGATGATGTTTGTAAAAACAAGAATAATCACAGAGAAAATAATTATAAAATAATTTTTAAAAATGAAAATCAGCAGCATAACGAACTAGAGTTAGATTCAAATAAAATCAATTCCACAAAATCAACGCGGGGCTTCGCGGTTGGGAATTTAACAAATTCCCGTTATATCTCTGCTCGCAATAAAAAGCAGGTGGTCCTTCGCTCGCAAAACCAATGCGAGCATATTTTTGCCAATGGCCAGCGATGTTCTTCTAAATTTCAGACTCAGTTTGATCATGTCAAACCATTTTGTCGAGGTGGCAATTCTGATTTACAAAATCTCCAGCTACTTTGTCGTGTGCATAACCTGCAGAAAAGTAGTTTTTAAAAGATGTTTTATTTCAAGCCAAGCAGATCAATTTGCAAGATTAAATATCTTTGATTTAAGCCAATACCATCCTGGTAAGAGAACAGAGAAAAGAAGAATCATCCATGCGATCTCGAGAGGAATTATCAATTTTAAATCCAAATCTACTGGCACTGCAAGTTCTGGTTCGCCATTTGGAAATGTAAGAGCTTGTAAAGATCCAGAATTGATTTTCGAACACTGATCTTCTTGAATACTAAATGATTTTAAGAATTTTTGATCTTGAATTTGGTATTCAATTTTTATCGTGCACTCTTCTCTACTTTTGAAGCTTACGTCTTGGCTTTTTGAAAGAATTTTCCCGTTGACCAGAACTCCATCATTTATCCATTTTTTACGTTGGTAGTTATTGTGGTAAAAGGACATGACGCTAAATCCCGAACATAAAATTACATACGATAGTGCCAGCAGTATAAATAATTTATGAAAGCGTGAGCTCGGTAACTGTGGAAAATGAGTTTCCTCAGGAAATATTTTCTGATCCCAAAAGAGCAGAGTCAGCGCCAGGCAGAGAGTGATCAGCGAAAATTTTGAAAATTCGTGGTGAGTAATTATGCTGGTTAAACTGACTGACATGAGCAAAATACCCCAGCTTACTAGTGCATATTTCCAGCGCGAGCTGTAAGAATCTGTTCGTGAATTTTTGTCAGGCAATTCCATTAAAATAGATTACAGTTGCAGCAGTTCTGACGCAAGAAAACTGTCTTGTTTTGAGATATGCTGAATCTCAATTTTTTATCAACTTCCATCATATTGACCGATTAATTCAAAATAATGAAATGGCTTGATTCTCTATGATCTTGATTTCGAAAACAGATTGGACACGATCTCGATTCGAGCCAAACTGCACAAATAATTTTCTGCAAACTACTCTCGACCAAGGTCTATTTTCTGCTCCAGTTTTGCCAAAATTCACCGATAAGTTAGGCATGCGTCGCAGTTGTCGTGGCGCCACCAGACTGTCAATCGAGCTGTCTGCAGAAAAAGGGAGAATTCATGTTCATGAAGCACACTTTTAAACACGTCGATGTCTCTGACTCGCTTAAAGAATACGCAGAGGATCAGATTTCTAAATCTTCGCGTTATCTTTTGAAAGAAAGCAGCGGTCATATTTTTTATAGCAAAGGTAAACATAACGACTGTTTGGTGGAAATTACGGTGCAGAACGGCACGGGATATTTTAAGGCCTCAGCTCATTCTGATGATTTTTATGAAGCTGTTGACGAGGCTGCTGACAAACTGAGCAAGCAATTTTTAAAAACCAAAGAGAAACTCAAGACTCACAAAAGTTTTTCTCGCTCGAAAGAAGGCCAGCTTGAGCATGTCAACGAACGCTTGGAATACGAGTTGTTTGAATCCTATCATTTGCCTGTGGGAAAAAGATCGGCGTGATGGCCTTTTCTTACTTCTTAATGTGATCTCAAAGTGAGTGGTCTGTCTATTTGATTGACCCCTGTTCAATCATTTTGTAGCCTCCGTTGGTTTGAACTTTAACAACAACAACGGAGGCCCCATGTCTCAATTAAAAAATTATCTTTTTACCAGTGAATCAGTATCTGAAGGTCACCCAGACAAAATGGCCGATCAAATCAGTGATGCTGTTTTGGATGCAATCTTAGCGCAAGATCCTCGTGGTCGCGTGGCTTGTGAAACTCTATTAACAACGGGTTTGATTTGCGTTGCTGGTGAGATCACGACCAATGCTAAAATTAATATTTCTGATATTGCTCGCGAAACGGTTAAAAAAATTGGTTACGATTCTTCTGAAAAAGGTTTCGATTATAAAACTTGTGGTGTGATGGTCGCTGTTGGTCAGCAATCTGCAGACATCGCTATGGGCGTAAAAGAAACAGGCAGCGAAGAGCAAGGTGCTGGCGATCAAGGTTTGATGTTTGGTTATGCGGTGAATGAAACTCCAGAATTCATGCCGTTGACGATTTCTCTTTCTCATCAAATTTTACATTTGATGGCTGACTTACGCAAAGCTGGAAAAGCTGATTTCTTGCGTCCTGATGCTAAATCACAAGTTACTTTCCAATATGAAAATGGCAAACCTACTCGTATTGATACAATCGTTGTATCGACTCAACATTCTGAGGCTGCTACACAAGCGCAATTGAAAGATTTCGTTATGGAGCAAGTTCTGCGCAATGTGATCCCGTCACAATGGATGGATAATAAAACCAAAGTGTTGGTCAATCCAACAGGTCGTTTTGTTATCGGTGGTCCAATGGGTGATGCTGGTTTGACAGGTCGTAAAATCATCGTTGATACTTACGGTGGTCATGGCGCTCACGGTGGTGGTGCGTTCTCTGGTAAAGATCCTTCAAAAGTCGATCGTTCAGCGGCTTATGCTGCTCGTCACGTTGCTAAAAATATCGTTGCTGCTGGTCTTGCAGAAAAATGTTTAGTGCAAGTTGCTTACGCGATTGGTGTTGCTGAACCAGTGAGTGTGAACGTTAATGATTTCGGTACTAGCCAATACAGCCCAGAGGTTCTAGCGCAAGCTGTTCGTCAGGTTTGGTCTTTGAAACCAGCTCGTATCGTTGAAGATTTAGATTTGTTAAAACCAGTTTACAGTCGTACTGCGACTTACGGTCACTTTGGTCGTAATGAATTTACTTGGGAAAAAACAAATCGTATTGAGCAATTAAAAGACGTTATTAAATCGATCAAAGCTTAATTGTTGGTGAGTTAAAATGGATCCCAAGTTTATACGAAATTTTTCAATCATTGCGCATATCGATCACGGTAAATCTACCTTGGCTGATGCCTTGCTGGGTGAAACCGGAGCATTGGCTGCGCGTGAGGAAAAAGCTCAGTTCTTAGATAGCATGGAGCTAGAGCGTGAGCGAGGGATCACCATCAAGGCGCAAACAGTTTGTTTGAATTATAAAGCCTTGGATGGAAACGAATATCAAATCAACTTGATCGATACGCCGGGACACGTCGATTTTTCTTACGAAGTTTCGCGCAGTCTTGCCGCTTGCGAGGGCGCGATTTTGGTAGTCGACGCCAATCAAGGTGTTGAAGCGCAAACTTTGGCCAATGTTTATTTGGCTCTTGAAAATAATTTAGCGATTGTTCCTGTTCTTAATAAAATCGATTTGCCATCAGCAGATCCAGATGGTGTGAAACAACAAATTGAAGACACCATTGGACTTGATTGCTCAGAAGCGATCATGGCTTCGGCAAAAGAGCGCATCGGGATTCGTGATATTTTAGAAGCGATTGTTAAAAAAGTTCCACCGCCAAAAGCTGATCGCAGTTTGCCTTTGCGCGCTTTGATTTTCGATTCATGGTTTGATCCATACCAGGGTGTTGTGGTTTTGGTGCGCGCTATGGACGGAAAAATAAAAAAAGGCGAGCGAGTTAAATTCATGGCTACCGAAGGTAATTACGAAGTCTTGCGGCTTGGTAAATATCTGCCATTTCCTCATCCTGTGGATCAGTTGGATGCGGGTGAGGTTGGGTTTGTTATTTGTGGTATTAAAGATATTCGTGATGTTCGCGTCGGCGATACGATTACGACTATTAAATCTCCAGCAAGCGAAGCCCTGCCTGGATTTCAGCGTATTAAACCTATGGTGTTTGCCGGGATTTTCCCAGTCGTTGCGACTGAGTATGAAAATCTCAAAGTGGCTTTGGATAAGTTATGTTTGAATGATTCGTCATTAACTTTCGAAACTGAAAAATCCATGGCTTTGGGATTTGGTTATCGTTGTGGATTCTTGGGTTTGTTGCATATGGAAATTGTGCAAGAGCGTTTGGAGCGTGAGTTCAATTTGAATTTGATTACAACTGCGCCGACAGTTGTTTATAAAGTTCATTTAAAAGACGGCAAATCTTTCGATCTTGAAAATCCATCACAGTTGCCAGATGAAACTAAAATTGAAAAAATGGAAGAGCCCTTTGTCAAAGTAACGATTCACACTCCAACTGATTATATCGGTTCTATTTTGAAATTGTGTGAAGATAAACGTGGTTCGCAAATCAAGATGGAATACGTGACTGATAAAAAGGTTATCATCGAGTACAAGTTGCCGATGAATGAAATGGTCATGGATTTTTATGATCGTTTGAAATCAATCTCTAAAGGTTATGCTTCTTTAGAATATGAATTGATGGGCTTTGAAGAAGCTGATTTGGTAAAGATGGATATCTTGATCAATGAAGAGCCTGTTGATGCATTATCATTAATTCTTCACCGCTCAAAGGCACAGACTCGTGGTCGTTCTTTGGCTGAGAAAATGAAAGAATTGATCCCAAGACAGCAATACCAGGTCAATATTCAAGCGACTATTGGCTCTAAAATTGTTGCTCGCGAAACTTTAGGCGCCTTGCGTAAAGACGTTACTGCTAAATGTTATGGCGGTGATATCTCACGAAAACGTAAACTGTTAGAGCGTCAAAAAGAAGGTAAAAAACGCATGAAGCAAATCGGCAGTGTCGATGTTCCGCAGGAAGCGTTTTTGGCAATATTGAAGGTTGAAGATTGATTTCTTCGATGGTGTAATGTTCCGATAGAGGAAATATTATGTCTGCAGAAAACAGCAATGGTTCCAAATCATCAAACGATAAGTCGCAAAATTCAAAAGCAAACAATCAAGAAAACCAAGAAAACAAATGGTCTAGCTTTGATTTTCGTTCCAAACATTTTTGGAGCGAAGGTTGGGGGTCGATGGCCGTTGCCATCTTTGTTGCTCTTTTCATTCGTTGGATTTTTTTCGAGGCCTATGTCATCCCATCAGGGTCGATGCTGCCGTCATTGTTGATTCATGATCATATCTTCGTTAATAAGTTCGTTTATGGCATTCGCGCACCATTCAGCGAAGAATGGTTGGTTAAATTTTCTGAACCAAAACGTGGCGAGGTTATCGTTTTTAAATACCCACGTGATATGAGTACGTTTTTTATTAAACGTGTAGTGGGTGAGCCAGGCGATAAGATTTATTACGAAAATGGAACTCTTTATATCAATGACAAACCGATGGAAAAAAAGGTTCCCGTTTCCAGCGAAGATTTTGATTGGCTTCGCGATGAAGACTTTCGCAGTGACGGTGATCCCTATGATGGCAAAGACAATTATGTGCCATTCTCTGAAGTGTTGACGTCAAAACCCGAAGATAAATTGCATTCGATCTTAATCCGCCGAGGCGATGTTTATGACAATTATGGTCCGGTGGTTGTACCAGAAGGCGAGTTGTTCGTCATGGGTGACAATCGCAATCGTTCAGCAGACAGTCGTTATTGGGGAATGTTGCCAAAGAAAAATATTTTAGGTCGCGCCAGTATCGTGTGGCTTTCATGTGATGAGACCTTAGGTAAATTACCGATCTGTAATCCGCTCACTCTTCGTTGGAAAAGATTTTTCCATATCGTAAATTAAATTAATGAGCGACGACAGTAACAGTCACATTATTTTGTCGACAGTTCAGCAAGAGGATGGACCTACAGTTCTAGCTGCTACAAAGGGACCTATCGGCAAGCAAGCGACTTGGCGACAAGCTTTGATGGCTTTTTTTATTCCAATAGTAGCCGTGTTGTGCTTTCGCTGGTTGTTGTTAGAGCCCTTTGTGATTCCATCAGGATCGATGATTCCCACTCTGTTGATTCATGATCATATCGTGGTGAACAAGTTGGCATTTGGTATCAAATTACCTTTTGGTCGAACTTTTTTGCTTCATTGGTCAAAACCTAAAATTGGCCAAATTGTTGTTTTTCGTTTTCCAGATAATCCAGATATTTATTTTATCAAAAGAATTTTGGCAGTAGCCGGTGACGAATTGTCGATCGAAAATGGCGAGCTCAAAATCAATGGCAAAGCTGTTATTGTGAATCCGAGCCAGGCGCCGCGCCTGACTGCAGACGAAGAAGATTTTGATTATTTTTCAGAATCTTTGGCAGAGCAAAATCAGACTCATCTCATTCGATACGAAAAAAATAGATGGCGGGATCAGTTCTCTACGAAGGTTCCCGAGGGACATTTTTTTGTTATGGGTGACAATCGTGACCAGTCCAACGATTCGCGTGTTTGGGGTTTTGTTCCTGTCGATCATTTGATCGGAACTGCTCAAATGATTTGGTTGTCATGTGAGGAAACTTTGGCGTCGACTCCGATGTTGTGCAATCCGCAGACGTTGCGTTGGTCTAGGCTGCTTAAAAAAGTCCATTGATTGTTCTGTCTTTCAATCCTATTCTCAATTTACGGTTAAACGACCTGCTAATGACTGTGAATGGGAAAAATGAAAAATTGGCGAGACTATACTGAAAACATTCTGATCGCAGTTTTTTTAGCACTTTGTGTGCGTACATTCGTCATGACTGGCTACAAGGTTCCGACCAGCTCGATGGCTCCAAACCTTTTGCCTGGAGATTTGATATTTTCCAATCGGTTGCCCTATGGTTTTCGTTTTCCGATGTTCAATATTCAGTGGGGTGGTGGTGAGCCAAAAATTGGCGAGCTAATTGTTTTTACCTATCCCGAGCAGCCGCAAATTCATTATGTAAAAAGAGTGATTGGTTTGCCAGGCGATCGTATAGAAATGTTCGGTGATCAGTTGGTGGTTAATGGTGAAAAATTAAGCTATGAACAAGTGTCGTCAGAAGTTGCGAAAAAATTTGTCAGTAACATGGATATTTCCATGGATGATTTTCATCTTGTGATTGAAAAGTCTGCAATGTTTCCTGAGCGAGTCTTGCTCTTGAAACAAAATAAAAATTTAACAACTCAGACTAAATTTGGGCCCTATATTGTGCCGCCAAAGCAAGTGTTTGTGCTGGGTGATAATCGAGATTCCAGTGACGATTCGCGCTACTGGGGATCTGTGCCTTTGGATTTAATCGAAGGGCGAGTATTTTTGGTCTGGTTGTCATTAAATTGGCAAAAAAAAATCTGGGATCATCGACTGCCAACTGTTCGCTGGGAGCGTACTGGGCTTGAATTTTAAAGTTAAATTATGATCCATTTGACAGAGTGCTTTTGGGTCGATACCGTTTGTGCATAATGCCCATGAGCATATCTTCCCTACTCGATTTTCAGGATTTTTCGGTTGAGGATCTAAACGATCTTTTTGCACAGGCTTTTTCATTGCTTACTCAAAATAGTAATAAAAATAAAATTAAATTTAATGAGCATACTTTATCTAGTGTTTCCGCTGGCAATAGATCAGGCAAGGTGACTGACAACAGAACAGTTGCCTTATTATTTTTTGAGGCAAGCACCAGAACTCGATTCAGTTTTGAAATGGCCGCATGGCGAGCAGGTTTTTATCCCACCGTTTTTGAAGCTGGGGCAAAGACCAGTTTAGAAAAAGGCGAGAGCATTCAAGATACTATTTTGAATATCGCAGCTATGGATCCGTTGGCTTTGATCATACGTTGCGGAGACGGAGTGGACTTGTCAGCAATGCAAAAACTGACGGGACTGCCGTTGATCAATGCTGGCTGGGGTGTCAAAGGTCATCCTACTCAGGCGTTGCTTGATATGTTTACTCTGCAAGGTCGTTGGGGAAATGATTTTCGTGGAAAAAAATTATTATTTGTCGGTGATGTTCGGTTCAGTCGTGTGGTGTCGTCTCATTTAGAGTTAGCAAAAAAATTAGGTTACGAAGTCGCACAATGTGGGCCCGAGTCCTTTCATCGTGATATTGAGATAGAAAATGATTCTGTTGGCAATGCTAATGGCTATCAATTAAAGAAATTTTCAAAATTATCAGAAGCTCTGGCTTGGGCAGATGCGGTGATGGCTTTGCGTTTTCAATTTGAACGGCACGAGGGCAATCAGGCTTTGGCAAAGAATGAATACGTGGATAATTTTTCTTTGAGTCGAGAGAGTTTGAAAAATCTTTCGCCAAAGGCTTGGATCATGCATCCCGGGCCGATCAATCAAGGGCTTGAAATGCAAAGTGAAGTTTTGCAAGATCCACGTTGTTTAGTTTTAGATCAGGTTCGTCACGGCGTTTATCTACGTCAGGCATTGTTTTCGTGGTTGGGTATTGGTGAAAAAATGGGAGCAAACTAATGAGCCTAGGTTATTTGGTATTAGAAGATGGCAGTGTTTTTCCAGGTGTATGGAATTCATCACCAGCCTTAGCACATAAAGCAATCAAAGAGCGGGCCGGTGAGGTTGTCTTCAACACTTCTCACTCGGGTTACGAAGAGATTGCTACGGATCCCAGTTATTTTTCACAGATAGTGGTGATGACAGCGCCAATGCAAGGCAATTACGGTGTTGATAAGAAGTTTTGGGAGTCTCGTAAGATTTGGATTGAAGGTTTTATTTGTCTGCAATTGCAAAAAAGCAACCGCGATCATTCTTGGTTGGCAAGACTTCATGAAAATGAAACACCTTGTTTGTCTGAGGTAGACACTCGAGCGTTGACATTAAAGCTGCGCGAGGGAGGAACTCCTTGGGGAGCTATTGTTGAGGCCAATTCAGAAACTGAAGCCAAAGAAAAAGCCAAGCTATTGATTGTTGAAAAGAAAAAAATTGATATGGATTGGGTTTTTGCAGTTTCGCGCACCGAAATTGAAGAGCGAACTGGTAAAAAGGAATCAGGACCCATCGTTGGGGTTTTGGATTTTGGTTGTAAAGAAAATATTTTACGTGAATTAGAATTACGTTGTTCAAAAGTAATTATTTTTCCAAGTCGTACCAATGTTGATAAGTTGAATCAATATGCTCTTGATGGAATTCTTTTGAGCAATGGCCCTGGGAATCCGGCGGCCGTGCAAGTGGCTACGGAGACTGTGCGAGAGTTGTTGAAATTGAAATCTGAAAAGAAAAAACAATTACCTATTTTTGGCATTTGCATGGGACATCAGATTCTGAGTTTAGCTTTAGGGGCGAAAACTTATAAATTAAAATTTGGCCATCGTGGTGCCAATCATCCGATTCGTGATGAGCTGTTAAAGAAAACATATGTTACCAGTCAAAATCATGGATATGCGGTAGATGCTAAGACCTTGCCCACGCATGCGCAAGTGACGCAGACTAATTTGAATGATCAGACGGTGGCGGGGATTTGGAGTGAGACTTTGGATTGTTTGGGAATACAATATCATCCGGAGAGTCATCCAGGGCCACATGATGCCGATGGGCTATTTGATTTTTTTGTAAATAAAATGATTCGGAGTCAAAAATGAGTGAAGAAGTAAAAACATCTGATGTGATTCAGGTGTCAGAAAAATATTTTCAATTGATGGACAAAATACTGCAGCATTTTGCAGGTGACTTGTTCAAAGAAGAAGTTCGTTTGGCAAAAAGTGAATTTTTTGACAATGCAGGAATTTTGGATGAACACTCGGATCATTTTGAATTGCGTATGTCGCAGTTTTTCGACTGGTATTTTTTCACACGTGAATTGCGTGGTTTTGCGCAAACACCATTAGAAGCTGTTTTTATGGCGCGGGAGTTGCGTTTTGCTCCAGACGAAAATCGATTGATTGAAAAGATGAAACAACATCGTCATAGCATCTTTCAGTTTATTAAATTGAAAGACAATCATATTACCATCAAGGATTTAATCAAAAACGAAAAGATCGTGGTCAAAGAGTCTCCTTGGACTTTTGGTTTTGATTCCGATGAATATTTTGAAGCCCGTTTGATTCCACATGAAGACAGTTGGATTTTCACTCGAGGATTTTGTTTTCATCCAGCCGATGCAAGAAAATATATTCTATCTGAAATCAAACGTCATAAAAAAGATCCAGATTTGGATCCAGAAGAAATGATGCTCAAACTGGTTAAGATGCGCTACAAGTTTGAGCGCTATCGTCATGTGAAAATTGATATGATTTATTCTAACGAAAGTCGATTGGGGTAATCTCTGTGCCTAAGTACCAAGATGTAAAAAAAGTTTTGATTATTGGCAGCGGTCCGATTGTGATTGGGCAGGCTTGTGAATTTGACTATTCTGGAACTCAGGCTTGTAAGGCTTTGATGAAAGAGGGGCTTGAAGTCATCCTTGTGAATTCAAATCCGGCGACTATTATGACAGATCCAGAAATTGCCACTCGGGTATATATTGAGCCACTCAAGGCAGAGTTTATCGAAAAAATTATTGAAAAAGAAAAACCGGATGCAGTCATTCCTACTTTGGGTGGACAGACGGCTTTGAATTTAGCTCTGGATTTACATGCGTTGGGTATTTTGCAAAAACACAACGTCCGTTTATTGGGTGCTGATCCTGTGGTGATTCGTGCCGCGGAAGATCGCCAATTGTTTCGTGATATCTTAGATAAAATCGGAGCTGGTTACCCTCGCAGCGTGATGGTGAAAAATTTTGAGCAAGGAATGGACGTCGCTGATCAGTTGGGATTCCCTTTGATTCTGCGGCCAAATTATACTTTGGGTGGTGGTGGAGGCGGGATTGCTTTCTCACCTGAAGAATATCAAAAAATGATTGCAGCTGCTTTGCATGAATCACCAACCTCTGAGGTTCTGGTCGAAGAAAGCATTTTGGGTTGGAAAGAATTTGAACTTGAAGTGATGCGCGATCGTGCCGGAACTTTTGTGGTGATTTGTTCGATTGAAAATTTTGATCCATGTGGTGTGCACACTGGAGATTCGATCACCGTAGCTCCTCAGCAAACATTGACCGATCAGCAGTATCAAGAGA
>CAZMVK010000056.1:0-736 GCA_964569545.1 uncultured Bdellovibrio sp. | reverse complement strand
CTTGTAAAATTATTAATGAAGTTGGCGTGCAAACGGGCGGAGCCAATGTGCAGTTTGCAGTTCATCCAACAACTGGACAACGTGTGGTCATCGAGATGAATCCTCGGGTCAGTCGATCGTCAGCATTAGCCAGCAAGGCGACTGGTTTTCCAATAGCCAAGATTGCTGCTTTGTTAGCAATTGGTTACACGCTTGATGAAATTAAAAATGATATCACCAAAGTAACGCCGTCTTGTTATGAGCCAGCTTTGGATTATGTTGTTACTAAAATTCCACGTTTTGCATTTGAAAAATTCCAAGGTGCTCAGGATTTATTGACCACGCAAATGAAAAGCGTTGGTGAGGTCATGAGTATTGGTCGCACATTACAAGAATCGATGATGAAAGCAATTTTGTCGTTAGAGAATTCTGCGGAAGGTTTGCCAGATCTCAACGTGGTGATTGATCGTATCTCGTATCCAAACAGTCAGCGTTTGTTTCACATCTATCAAGCGTTTCGATTAGGGACTTCGATCAAAGAAATTTATCGTTTAACTCAGATCACGCCATGGTTCCTTGAGCAATTGCATGATTTGACTGTGTTTGAAAAAAGTCTAACTCGTGAATGGCAACAAGGTACTGATTTAGAAAAACAAAATTTATTACTGCAAGCTAAACGAAAAGGATTTTCAGATCGATTGATTGCACGTTTGGTAAATATAGAAGAAAAAAATATTTTAGCTTTGCGTGAAAAATT
>CAZMVK010000055.1:14524-19431 GCA_964569545.1 uncultured Bdellovibrio sp. | reverse complement strand
GGACTTGATTCCTGTCCTTCATCTGATTTGATATTCAATCGCTGGCAGAAAAATTTGAGAATATACTCGGTAAACATTGGTGAATAGTTTTTTAAAATCTGCTCGCTTTCAATTCCGCCAAATGCCAAATCTAAACATTGAGCCAAATGTTGTAGATTCCAAAAAATGGCTGAAGGCTGCCGTCCATAACAATAAAGCCCTTGCTGGTCAAAATATGCGGCAGTGAATTGCGGGTCATATTTTGGCAAAAAACGATAGGGGCCATAATCAAAACTTTCGCCGGTGATATTGATGTTGTCAGTATTTAGAACGCCATGAACAAATCCCGACATCATGTACTGAGCTGACAGTCTTGCCAATCGACGGCAGACTTGCTCAAGAAATTGGGCTGCTAATTTTTTTTGCTCCAACTCATTGATTTGCGTTAGAGAGATTTCATCAAGACTTTCAATGTTTATTTGCAAATTGGGATGGCTGCTGGCTAAGACCTCGGGATAATAATGTTTCAAACAATAAAAGGTTAGTTTTTTTAACGATAAAAAATCTTTATAATAAGCCAATCGTTGAAACGTACCGATACGAATGTGACCGTGGCTCAGTCGGGTTAAAACTGCAGCCCGAGTCGGTGAGGGTTCATCATTTCTTTCCAGTTTTTCATCAGTTTCAAAAAAACAAAAAGTCTTGCTGGTAAATACACCTAAAGATTCAAGCAGCTCCGTTGCCAGAGCTTCGCGGTAGGCACCCTTCAGTGTCAGTCTGCCATCCCCCTGGCGTGAATATGGTGTTTGGCCACTGCCCTTAGTTCCTAAATCCCACAGCGTGGGAAAGGCCGGAGAGGACGGGATAAACGCATGTGGAGTGCTTGATTGGAATTGCGCAAATAAAAATCCTCGGCCGTCGCCAAGGTCTGGATTGTAGTGTCGAAACTGATGTCCATGATATTTCAATGCTAATGGTTGCTGAATATTTTCAGGCAAAGGCTCAAAATTTCCCAAGTGAGAAAGTAAATACTGAGGCGAGTTAGTCCCTAGCCATTGTGAAATTTCAGAATATTGATAACGTAAATTTAAGTTATTAAAACGAGCCGCCTGGACGGGGGAGTAGAAGGCATCGCCAAGTTCATAAATAGCAGGGAAAGGTTTTACACAATTCATTGCAGGAGCCTATCAGAGATTGACTCTGAAGGGAAGTTCAGGTGTATTTCGACCATGGTAAAACACAACTCTTCATATCTGCATAAACTTTTGAGCCATTTCCGTGGTGAGGTCGAAAGTGAATTGGATATTGTGGGGATGGTGCTCTCGCTTCTTTGTTTAGCTCATTGCTTGGTTTTACCCTTTGTGATGCTGTCTTTGCCCTTTGTGGCTAGGTATTATCTTTCGCAGCCTTGGATGCATTTTCTATTAGCACTATTGATACTACCGGTGGGTTTACGTGCTTTTTATTTGGGTTATCGTGAGCATCGTCGGTCATTGGTTTTTTGGTTGGGGATCCCAGGTTTGTTGGTGATCAGTTTGACGCCTTATTTTTTCCACGTGGTTTTAATGAGTCAACAATGTCATTTCCCGGGTGTGCCGATGCAATTCAATCGCGCGCAAATGCTCTCTGAAACAGCGTTGATGGTCTCTGGTAGTATTTTATTGATCTCTGCCCATTGGTTGAATCGACGTGAGTGTCGCAACTGTCAGCATTCGCATAAACCTCACCCTCATTGATAGCTGTGTTTGACTAAGTTAATTGCTGATTGTGTTTTGTCAGCAGTCGTAGCAGCAATTTGTTGCGCTACTGATTTTATATTTGTTTTCATATCCACATGCTACTGATTTACATCATAGGTCTAGCTGACGGATTCACCCGGGAGGCCAACCAAAAGTTGGGTCATTTTGGCAAGACGCTTCTAGGTTTTTAATTTTCATTTCACTTTCATTTAGTTTGGGTGTTCAATATCTCCATAGTGTTTTTCAAACAATCAAGGAGATAATTATGTCTAGCAATTCACGTCGTAATTTTATTAAAATGGCTGCTGGTTTAGCAGGTGTAGCTTTGTTAATGCCTAAATCGGTATTGGCAGAGGGCGGTTCTCGTGGCGGTGGCGCAGCAGCTGGTGGCGATTTGCCGCTTGTTGAGCCGGGTAAAGGTATGGCAGTTGGTGTGAACTATGTTGCCAAAAATTCAGATGTTAAAGATGCAAAATTAAAAGTAGATCGCGCTGGTGTTCCGTTTGCAAAACAAACTTGCGCAAATTGCGCATTGTACACAGCGGCTGGTAAAAAAGCTGGAGCCGATGTTGGTAAATGTGCGATTTTCGCAAACCAATTGGTAAAAGGCGAAGGCTGGTGCAACAGCTGGAGCAAAAAAGCGTAATTTAAAAAGCTTTTAGTTCCTAAATAAATCCGTAAGTTTTCCTGATGATTTCAATAGAAATCATGGATGGCTTACGGATTTTTTATTTTAAGTTATTGGAAAATTTTATTGATTGTCAAAAGTAGAGCTATCATAAGAAGACTCATTCTGATTTTTTTGAGGCGTTCTCATTTGATTGAGTGTCGAGAGAGAAGAAGTTGTCGCACGACGATCAAATGAGGACACGCCCTGCAGTGAAGTTTATTCAGTTGTTTCTATGTTTGAATTTGCAGTTTCTGGTTTGAGCCAATGTTTCATTCTGACATCAAATGAATGTTCTGCTAATTTGTAAAATCCGTATCTGGACAAGTGAAAGGCATCACTGACTGTGAGAACAGATAAATAGCTTTTGATGTCACCTTGGTACTCTATCTCGCCGCCAACTTTATTAGGTTCTGATAACGATGAAATCAACTCTGGTGCTAAGGTTTTTCCTTTGGCAATTTGTGCTTGCGAAATTCCAATATAATAATGCATCAATCCATAGTGTTGGATGTAAAAGATGTTCTTATTGGTATTTGAGAGTGTTGATACCATGTTCGAAAATCTGACAATTGCTTGATTGATATTTTGTGGCAGAGGTTCACCCATGCGTGCAAAAACTTTGCGGTACTGTGCGATTTTGTTTGTGCTGGTGAATCGTGGATAATCATATCCTGAAATTAATATTTTAATATCGGGTCGTAACTGATTATATACACCAACGATCTGTTCAATGTTGCTGGTTATTTTTTCGAAAACAACATTTTCTTCTTCGTTGTTCAAAGAATCATTCCAATAATTAACAAAATCATTCCCACCAAGGCTAAGGTAAATAATTTTTATTTCTTTATTGTTATCCTGGTAAAGATTCTTTAACACCGCCGCGTGTTCTTTGGATCGTAGCCACTGTTCGGCTTGTATTCCTGGTTTGCTTGTTGGTCTGCATTTTAGTATTTCTACTTGTTCTAGATTGCTGTGTTTTAAAGCTTTATTAAAGCTACCAAAGATGCAAGGAAGATAAACCCAAGAATCGCCAGCCATCATAATTTTATTTTTTGCCAAAACAATATTGCTGCTTAAAATAAATGAGAAACAAATCATTGTTTTTATAAATAGAGAATTTTTCATTTCGAGCACCTCGAGAAATAAAATATTAATAAACTGAGTACTTGGCCTCTTTAATCTTTAACAAGACGACCGAAATAGAATGTGTTCCAAAAAAGTCGCTTCATATTCTTATCAATGATTTTCTATGAAATTTCATTGGATATTCGATGAAATGAAACAATTTTCGTCATCACTGTCGACAAGTTCGACAGGATGAGCTCTGTTCGTCGATAAATTGCGAAAAAAATAGAAAGATTCAAGGTAGGTTATAAATTAGATGGGTTTCTTAAAGCAGTTAAATGACAGTCACTGATTGCAAGTTTCATGTGTGATTATCAATAATAATCTTGGCACTGTTTCTGCTAGGTATTGTGAGTTGCTAAAAGTTCCGAACAACCTAAAATCAAAGAGAAAAACATGAAAAAAATCATTTCACCTCTGGTCCGAACTGTTGTTTATAGTGTTTCCTGTGTCACCCTTTTGTCGTCAGCGATTTGCAGTCAGTCATTTGCTGGCACGATTGATAAAGACAATTTTCGTTTTAATTTGTTTAATCAGATCGAGCAGCCAAACAAACGTTTCAGTTTTCAGTTGTTGGATTTGAATAAAATCAAAAATGGCAAAGTAGCTTTTAGTTCAATGTCGATTATGAATAATCAGGCGTTAACAGCCATAGATTCTTGGCAACAACAGTTTCGCATTTTACGTCGTGATTTAAAAGACCAAACCAGCGATGAGTCCGGCGAAAAGTCTAAAATCGGGATTAAAATTAAATTGGATAAGCTGGTTATTGATATCAGTGGTAAAGATCTTAAGAATTTAGAACAGGTGTTAGAGGCTATTGACTCTGAACCAGACGTAAATACACGTTTGCGAAAAAAGATTGAGGTAGTTTCTGCCTTTAACGAAAGATTTAAACCACCAGGTGAAATCGTTGTTGATATCGCGACCATTGTTTTTAAAATTGTTTCGACATTTACTTCGTACAATGTGCCAGTGACAGAAGATGTTCCCGTGCAAGTGCAGTCTTCAAGTTTTTGGCAGGATCGAAAATCTTCAGACGCAGATATGATTAAGGGACCAGGGCAATTTGATGTGTCTCGATTGGCGACAGAGGTCTGTGAATATGATGGCCCTAAAAAGGGTTTTGGCACTCACATTGGTTTTAAAATTCAGTGTGATGGTACTAAATTAAAAGTTAAATTTGGTGAAGAAGCTCGTTCTGGCAGTTTGAATGTTCGGTTGTATCATCGTTTAGGTTACAATGTTCCTGGAATTCACTTTTATAATTCTTTAAAAGTTAAATTCCTGTCGGTTAAATGTATTTCTTCTATGGTCGCGGCCTGCGCCGCGGTTACGTCGTCTAGAACACCAAGCGAACTAATAATAATGCCGGCCAAAAGAAGACCCTGTAA
>CAZMVK010000055.1:0-14514 GCA_964569545.1 uncultured Bdellovibrio sp. | reverse complement strand
ATAATTATTTAAAAGTTAAATACAATCGTCAGTTGTTCTCGCAAATCAACTCTCGCAAAGATGTGGCGGTGCCAATCAGTTTGTTAGGTATTCATCTGACTGATGTTGCAAAACCTAAGCATTTCGATGCTATGAATAATGTCACAGCATTGGAAATGAATGATGGCAATGTGTTGTTGGCCAAAGAAAATGATCTTACTAAAAAACTTTTGAAATCATGTGAGGCTCGTCCTTGCAGTTATGCTGATGAAAATATCAATACAGAGTTTGAGAGTCAGATTAAAAATATTGTTTTTCAGCAAGGCGGAGTTATCGAGGATATTGGCGAAGAGATTGGAGCTTGGAAATATTCAGATTTGGATCACGCCGATCGAACGGAAATTAACGCTTTGTTATTGGTTGGAGCATGGACTGGAAATTTTGATTTACGTAAGGACAATACTAAACTTTCATGGGATGCAAAAACTGGCGAGCTGAAGCATTATATTTCTGATCCAGGCTCTGGTTTGGGTGATCAGACGCGTGCGTTTAATGCAGGAAAACGAATCACTGGTATGCGTTGGACTGTGACTCAAGATTTGAAAGAGCCATTTGCATTGGATATGCAAAAAGCGATTCAGTTGGATTTTCAAACCATTGTTAAACATCCGGCTTTTCAAAAATTAAGTTATCAAGAAGCCCAGTGGATGGTTCGTCGTATTGCTGATATCAGCGAAGATGACGTCGCTGAGGCTGTTATTCATTCCGGTTTTGCTGCCGCAGAGTTTTTATTATTAAAAGAAAAATTGGTTTCAATTCAACAAGATTATATCAAATCATTCGGTTTAGAAAAAGAATATCAATTCAGATTGAGACCTATCAACAAGCAGTTGAATTTCGAAAAAGACAGCCTAATTGTGGCTTTAAAAAATGGTCGAGTATACAGTTTGCCATCGCGAGGAATTAAGCTGGTCAGTGGCGTCTTGATAAAGCCATGATTGATTGATTGATTGATTGATTTAGCTGCAATGTTTTTCTAGCAGATTTTGAAAAAGCTGTGGATTGGTGATCACTTTTAATTCATCAAACACAGCGGCAGCATGCGGATTGCTTTTAGAGAGTGAATTGAGCCATTGTTTTGATCTGGCTTGTGCAAAATGTGCCGAGACATGATCTTTATTCATATTGAAAAATCTCGGCAGAATTTTTTTAAGCTCCACCCAAATTTCAAGTGTCGAGTTGTTAAGTTTTATTTCAGACTGCTGCTTAATTTGTTGAAATAAAAACGGGTTGCACAGGGCTCCTCGGCCAATCATGAACATTGTGCTGCCGGTGGTCTGTTGGCAACGATTGAAATCATCGACATTCCAAATCTCGCCGTTGGCAACAATAGGAATGTGTATTTTATCTTGAATTTTTGGAATCCAATCCCAATAAGCCGGTGGTTTATAGCCATCTGTTTTGGTGCGACAATGAACAGTCAACCAATGAGCACCTCCGCTGGCTGCGGCCTGTGCATTGTCAAAACAGACGGATGGATCATCAAACCCCAAACGCATTTTCGCCGTCACTGGAATACTTGCAGGGACTGCGGCGCGAACAGCTGAAACAATTTGAAAAATTCGTTCTGGTGTTTTCAACAGGCTTGCTCCGCCATCGTGACGATTGACGGTCTTTGCCGGGCAACCAAAATTTAAATCAATGCCTTTGGCGCCAAGGCTTGCCGCGTGAGCCGCGTTTTCAGCCAAAGGTTGAGCGTTGCCACCAAGAAATTGAATAAACAAATCAGTACCTGATTTTGTTTTGCAACCCATTTTGATTTCAGGTGCATAACGCTCGATGACCGTGCGAGGGAGCAGCTGATCAGTGACGCGAATGAATTCTGTCACGCAGTGATCAATACCGCCGATCTCAGTTAAAATATCACGAGTCACGAAATCAACAACACCCTCCATGGGGGCTAAATGCAAAACGGGTAGAGAGTGGATGGTTGTTATTTCTGATGTTTGATCTGGCATTGCCAAGCTTATAGAGCCATTTTCACAATATGTAAAAAGTCTTTTTCATCCACTGGTTGAATAGAGAGCCGTTGCCCCTTTTTAAGCACCAACATTTCACTTAAGGCCGTTTCGTCACGTAATTGTTGCAATGAAATCAACTGAGGAAATTTTTTTTCAAAGCGGACTTGAACGCAAAACCAATTTGGTTTTTCTTTGCTGGCTTTGGGGTCGTGGTATTCGCTCTTTTTATCAAATTGTGTGGCGTCTGGTTCGGCGGCTTTGGATACCACTGCGATACCAGCAATACCAGGTGGTTCGGCATTTGAGTGGTAAAATAAAACTTTGTCGCCGATTTTCATTTGGGTCGTCATAAAGTTTCGTGCTTGATAATTGCGAACCCCGCCCCACCAGGTGGTAGAGTCTTTTTTTAATTGATCAATCGAGAAGACATCGGGTTCAGATTTCATCAGCCAGTATTGAGTTTTTATCATGAGCGTAATCAAACAAAACAGCGAGATGATGGCAAGCTAAAAAAAATGATCGGAGCCTTCGTTGCTCTCCTCGAGGCAGCCACTTGGCTGGCCTCTTCGTCGGCGCCTCGGCTGCGATCATTTTTACGCACTTTAAGTAATTAAGGGGTCATAAGTATGTTTAGTCGAAACGGATCTTTTGATTTGTATTTTGTGAAGTCCTCCTCGAATTGGTATTTAGCCAGTCCTTCATCGGACTTCACAAAATACAAATCAAAAACTCTCGTTTCTTTGTAAGCATACTTATGGCCTTCTTAATAAATTGAATTAAAAACGATTTTTAATCTGTAATCAGCTGTTGTGATTTGAATCTCAATATTTTAAAGTTGTGAACAAGATGAGGTCGTATTTTAATTAAAGCCTATTTTGTAGGACCTGTGTCAAGGGTCTGAGAATTATTTCAAATGTAAGAGAGGTTTTTTATGGTTTTAATCACTGGGGCCAGCGCAGGTATTGGCGAAATGACAGCAAGAAAGCTGGCGGCGAAAGGTCATGATTTGATCTTGCTGGCACGACGCAAAGAAAAACTTGATGATTTGGCATCGCAGTTAAAATCTCAATACCCAAAAATTCAAATTCTCACGGCCTCTGTCGACATTTGTGATCGCCAACAAGTTGAAAATTTTTTTCAAGTTCACGCGCAAACCCTGCAGAATCTCAAGATTTTAATTAATAACGCAGGACTGGCGAGAGGGGCTGATAAATTCCAAAATTCAAAAGTTTCTGATTGGGATGAGATGATGCAAACCAATGTCACCGCACTGCTGGATATGACAAGATTGGCATTGCCGATTTTTTTGGCAAAAAATGAAGGACATATTTTGAATCTTGGTTCTGTGGCTGGGCGCTGGGTTTACCCAGGTGGTGCTGTGTATTGCGCAAGCAAACATGCGGTCAAGGCTATATCAGAAGGTCTGCGTATGGATTTGTTGGGGACCAATATTCGTGTCACTAATATTGAGCCAGGAATGGTTGAGACTGAATTCAGTCAGGTCCGATTTCGCGATCAGGACAAAGCAAAAGCTGTTTATAAGGGCATGCGGCCCTTGACTGCTGAAGATATAGCCGAAACTATAGAGTGGACTTTATCGCGCCCTGCGCATGTGAATATTCAAGAGCTTGTGATATACCCTACAGATCAAGCCGCAATTCGCGATGTGCATCGTGTGTAAACAGAAAGGAATTTTATGAGTTTAAACCATTCATCAACAGAATTTCGTATCGAAAAAGACACCATGGGCGAGGTCAAGGTTCCTGCCAATAAATATTGGGGAGCACAAACTCAACGATCTACTGAAAATTTCAAAATCGGTGGGGATCGTTTTCCACGCGAAATGATTAAAGCGCTGGGCGTGTTAAAAAAATCAGCGGCGATCACCAATAATAAATTGGGCTTACTGGACGCTAAAAAAATGGAATTGATAGTCAAAGCAGCTGACGAAGTGATTCAGGGAAAATTAGACGATCATTTTCCATTAGTTGTATGGCAGACGGGTTCAGGGACTCAGTCAAATATGAATGCCAATGAGGTCATTGCCAATCGTGCAATGGATATGATGGGTTTGACTTTGCCATCAAAAGATATTCACCCCAATGATGATGTCAATAAAGGTCAAAGCTCAAATGATACATTTCCAACTGCGATGCATATTGCAGTCGGTGACCGCGTGTACTTTAGATTGTTGCCAATGCTTGAGAAATTACATCAGGCTTTGCTTGCTAAGCAGAATGAATTTCAAGACATTGTGAAGATTGGCCGTACGCATTTGATGGATGCAACGCCGCTTACGTTGGGCCAAGAATTTTCTGGATACTCGACACAATTGAAACACAGCATTCAGCGAGTCAAAAATGTATTGCCGCATTTGCATGAACTTGCCATTGGTGGCACGGCGGTGGGAACGGGATTAAATACTCATCCACAGTTCGCGGTTGAGGTTGCAAAAACGATTGCAGCTGAAACCAAGGTTCCATTTGTGACTGCAGAAAATAAGTTTGAGGCCTTGGCCGCACACGATGCTTTGGTTGAGGTCAGTGGGGCTTTAAAAACAATTGCTTGCTCGTTGATGAAAATTGCAAATGACATTCGTTTGCTTGGCAGTGGTCCTCGTTGTGGCGTTGGTGAATTGCATTTGCCAGAAAACGAACCAGGGTCATCGATTATGCCTGGCAAGGTCAATCCCACTCAGAGTGAGGCCATGACCATGGTCTGCGCACAAGTTATCGGTAACGACATGGCCGTAGCCGTGGGTGGTGCGACTGGGCATTTTGAATTAAATGTTTTTAAACCTTTGATTGTTTTTAATGTTTTAAATTCGATACGTTTATTGGCCGATGCATGCGAGAGTTTTACTGATCACTGTGTGGTTGGTATCGAAGCCAACACTGTGCAAATCAAAAAACATTTAGATAATTCTTTGATGTTGGTCACCGCATTGAATCCGCACATTGGTTATGACAAAGCTGCGCAAATTGCAAAAACAGCGCATAAAAATGGAACGACTTTGAAAGAAGAAGCTATCAAGCTTGGGTATTTGACAGCTGAGCAGTTTGAGCAGTTTGTTAGACCTGAAACAATGATTGGGCCGTTGGCCGGGAAATAATTCATGAACAAAAGCTTTCAGGTTCCATCGATTTTAGCCAAGGCTGATTGGTACGTACAGGGTGCTTTGTCAGGAGACATTCGCCCTTATGTATATGTGCGGCCTGATAATAAAATCAATACTCCTGGGAGCCGTCATCATTTGGATTGGTTTCCGATGGAGCCGATTTGCAAAAATCCTTTGGATACGCATGAACTTGAATTTGCAAATTTGATTTATTCGATCGAGGAAAGAGCTTTTGGCCCGGCCAATATGGCAATGCCTCGTTGGGTGTTTTATGATTGCGCAATCATTCCGGGATTTGTGGCGGGTTTTGCGATGCGCACCTCAAAGCTTCCCAAAGCCATTCGTGAGGTCTTAAATATTTCAGCCGATCATCCGATGGATTGGACGCCTCTGTCTTTGTTTATTATCATACCCACCATGGCCAAGGGGCAGTGGGTGGCGCACAATCTTTGTGCGATCAATTCATTGTTACCTGAAAAAGATAGATTTTATGGTTTGGGATTTTTGTCTAAGGCTTTTGGTCTTTGGTATGCCAACGTTGAATCTTGCTTAGGGATGACTCAATGGGGGAGCCCTGCTTTAAAATTACACACTCATTATGGTCATATGCAAATTGTTACAGCATATACTCCGGTGCATTCACATGCCAAGACCGTGACCTACAAAGTAGAGGTCAATGCCAACTGTTGGGAAAAGTTTTTTACTCGTGAAGATGACCTGGCTTTTCTAGAAAAATATCAGCCAAATGCGATGATGATTGATCCTGGCCAAGAGAAGAGTATGATAGAACTCCACTCGAGAATACAAGACGGCCACGGCCCTTATTTTCTCAGTGCAGCTGATATAGCAGCTAAAAAGTTAACGGAACCACTTTTGATCTACGAACCAAAGAAGGAACACAAATATGTCTGATACATTACCTCCAGTAGCCAAATCATTTTTCTCTCATTGTAAGAAATGTGACGGAGATCGTTATCACACAGTATTGACTCATTCGACGCCGACTTCGGCTAAAATGCAATGCGAGGTTTGTGGTGCAAAGAGCACTTATAAATTACCTAAAGCTGGTGCTGCTGCCAAAGTTCCAGGTGCTAAAAGACCTGTGGCTGGGGCTGCTTTGAAACGCAAAGAGCAGGCTGCTTCTGCTCGTAAAAACGCTCATAATGACGAGTACAACAATCTTGTTGGCAATGATTCGCCAACTCACTCGTACAATATGAAAGCTAAATTTGCTGAAAATGTTAAAATCAATCACCCAAAATTTGGTTTGGGTTATGTCAAAGTTTCTCATCTTGAAAAAATCGAAGTTATTTTCGCCGACGTTGTTCGTCAGCTTGTTCACAACAGAGGTTAATGATGTGGACTCGGGGCTTAAACCCCGAGCAGGCTCGTGCTGTCGAGCACAGTCAGGGGCCTCTACTGATTTTGGCAGGGGCCGGTTCGGGTAAAACCACAGTACTTGTTGCGCGCACCGGTCGTCTGATAGGTGAAAAAATCGCGCGTCCTGAAGAAATTTGCGTTCTCACTTTTACCAATAAATCTGCAAAAGAATTAAAACATCGGGTTTCTGTAAAGCTTGGCGATAAGGCCAAGGGTTTGTGGGCGGGAACATTTCACTCTTTCGGTTTGAAATTGTTGCGAACTTATCACAAAGAAGCTGGTCTGCCTGCTCAGTTTGGAATTATTGATCAGTCGGATTCGCAATCTATTTTACGAGAGTTGATCAAAGATATCAAAGTCACGGGTAAAGAAAAATTTGATTTAGAAACTGTTCTTGAGCTGATCAATAAACGTCGTGTTTATGGCCGTGAGAAGCTAGAAGCTTTTGATGAATACCACGAGGTCGCCGAAGTTCTTTATCCAAAATTTATTAAGAAAATGGAATTGCTGGGTGTTGTGGATTTCGAGGGTTTGTTATTAAAACCTTTAGAGCTTTTTAAGTCTCACCCAGAGGTTTTGCAACACGTGCAAGAGAAATACAAATACGTGATGGTGGATGAGTTTCAAGACACCAATGACGTGCAAATGCAATTGATTGAGAAAATGGTTAAAGGTCATCGTAACATTGCGGTGGTCGGTGATGATGATCAATCTATTTATGGCTGGCGCGGGGCTCAGATTTCAAATATTTTGGATTTTCCAAAACACTTTGCACCTTGTGAGGTCATTCGTTTAGAGCGTAATTACCGATCCAGCCCACATATTTTAAGTGTGGCGAATGAATTGATTCAAAAAAATAAAAAACGTCATGGCAAGGTTTTAACTGCCGAGGGGCAATTCAGATCTGCGGAGCTGCCAGAGATTTTCACCCTGCCGAACGAAGAAGAAGAAGCGCAATTTGTCATGCGCGAGATTCGCAGTTTTTTAACCTTGGGTTACAAATACAAAGACATCGCGATTTTATATCGTTCCAATTCGCAGGGCGGTTTGATCGAGGGCCATTGTCGTCAGAATCAAGTTCCGTACTCAGTTTCCGGTGGTACAGGATTTTTTGATCGCAAAGAGATCAAAGATATTTTGGCGTACTTACGATTTTCATTAGCTCCGCATGATGTGGCTTTGCGACGAATTATAAATACTCCGTCGCGGGGGATTGGTGATACCACGGTTGAGAAAATAAATAATTATGCAATCGAACACAAAATTACTTTCGTCAAGGCAGCGCATGATTGGCAACAGGTCGGTGTGCCAGAAAAAACTGGTGATATTTTGTCAGCGCTGTTGATGCGAATGCATAACTTGCCAGCTGAGATTATGAAATTTGATGGGGATAAAACTCCAGGTTCACATTTGCTACAATTTTTACAGAGCATTCAGTACCGAGATTATTTATACACGACAACCAAAGAGCCGGTGAATGCCGAGAAGAAATGGACCTTGGTTGAAATCTTTGCGCGCGTATTAGACAGCTTTGTTAAAAAAGGCGGAGCAACAGAAAAAACCCTGCGCGAGTTCGTCGATGCGATGGAACTGCGTGATGACATGATGGGTGACAAGGAAGAAAAAGACGAAATCAGTCTGATGACCTTGCATGCGTGCAAAGGGTTGGAATTTCCTTGTGTGATCATTATTGGTGTTGAAGAAGATTTGATTCCACATAAAACCTTGGGGACAGACACTGATGAAGAACGCCGTTTGTTTTATGTTGGTTTAACCAGAGCCAAAGAGAGATTGATTTTATCGCGTTGTCAGATGCGCAATCGTCACGGTTCATTAAGACCGGTGACCAAATCTAGATTTTTATTAGAGATCTCAAGCCACGCGGTGAGAGATTATCAGGGCGAGTTCAGGCCAGTGACATCAACCCAGCGCGAAGGCCTATTGGCGGGCTTTTTACAGGGTTTAGATGCCAAGATTTCACAGAATCCAGCAAAGAAGTAATATTGACTAGTACTTCAATATGGAGTACTTTGTGTCTATATGGATAAAGTTCTGTTTGATAAAGTCGAAAAACAGTTAAGAAAATTACCAAATTTTATTGTTTTAAAGTTACCGAAAAAGATACAGGGCAGGTCAATTTGATTATTATTGAAGAGGTAAATAAGCATGAGTATTAAAAATGTAACGACATCAGATATTGAAAAAAAATATGGTCCATTAACTTTTGGCAGCTTATTAAAAGCATATCGCGATGGCGAGTCTTTAACTCAGGTGGCAATGGCAAAAAAAATTAAGATTTCAAAACAAGCTTTAAATGATATTGAAAGTGGTCGTAAAATCCCATCGATATCACGGGCTGTTTTTTTGGCTAAGAAAATCGGAATTTTGCCAGAACTAGCGGTTGAATTGATTTTACAAGATCAACTTAATCGCGAAAAGTTAAAAATGGTTGTAAAGGTTAGCTCTGGTAATCGTGCTGCATGAAAAGTATGATAATTATTTTCATTTCAGTAGCTTCAATTTGCCTCAGTGCTCAGGCAAATGTTCGTATCGCATTATTAGAAAGTTACACTAAAAATGGAAAATTGGTTCAGTATGAGGTTGGCGGCAGATTTTATCACTCGGCGATTTGGGTTGATGGCGGTTGGTTGCAGAGTTATCCCCCGGAAGGTGTGAGTGTTATTTCGTGGCAACAATTGCAAGAAAAAGGCAAGGTCGCGGTGATTTTAGATTTACCAAAAATGCGATCAATCACCTTGGATGATTACAAAAAATATTTAGGCAAAAAATTTGATTTTTATTATCAGTGGAATGATGACCTGATTTATTGCTCAGAGCTGATTGCAAAGATATTAAATATTCAAACAGTGCCGATGAAATTAAATCACCATGTCTGGCCAAAAACTTATTGGGTCCTAGATGGTCAACCCGGGGTATCTCCAGATGAGCTTTATCGTTGGGGTGTTGCGAATGGGGCTTTGGTTCGAGAGTTGTAAGATAAACAAATAGATCTTGTATCAAATAAAAGTTCAAATTTTTTTTAAATAGTAATACGGCTCCCGCTCGACTTCTTCTCTTGTCTTCTCTAGTTGCTCCTCTCAATCCGGTAGAATTTGGATTCCATTTTGCTGGTTTTTGGAGTCCGTTCTGGACAAGTTTCAGGAGTCCGTTCCGGACTGATCGTTGGAGTCCGTTCCGGACTGTTAACTAGAGTCCGTTCCGGACTACGGACAAAATGGTCTAAATCATCTTGAGCTTCTCTCTGAGTTTGCATGGGCTTTGTACTGGCCGTTGTTCAGAGGGAAGTTTATGAAAAATTCACGAATTATAAATATTTTTTTTATCATCGCGATCTGTTTTTTCTGTTTTTCTTTGCGATCTTATGCGGACAACAGTGTTGTCAAAATTATTCCAGCTGGCTCAACAAAGATCGGGGCCGTTCTCGGTAGCGCATATCTTTCGGATCGCGAGGTCTTTGCCGGTGATCGCTGTGTAGCCGGCGACAGTGAGCTTGGTATGGCAGTTGGATTGGCGCAAGCAGGTTTTACTTTTGGTTCGGTCATCAGTGAAGAACAATTAGCTTCGGAATTGGGTCTGGCAGCAGGGGGCCGAGCTCAGTACGGAGCTGCCGAATACTCTGGATCAGTGGCGTTTATGCGACAGAGCATGAGCAACACATTGTCAGTCTCGGCAGTGTGGGAGTCCTCGTACAGTTTTCCTGCAGACCATTTGATCGGTCCCAATCTCAGCAGTATTGGTCAGTCGGTGATCAACAATGACGAAAGATGGGCGCAGACCTGCGGAGATCGTTATGTTGCCGAGATCTCGAGAGGTGCGAAACTCTTTTTTTCCATACGAATCGATTTTAAAAATCGCACAGAGAAAGACGCCTTTGAAGCCAAATTTTCAGTTTCAGGTCCGCTCTACGGGGCGAATGCCACATTGGCAAATGCCTCTCAGTCTTTCAGTCGTCACACAAAAGTCACCGTGACCGCTTTGCAGGTGGGCGGTGATATCAGCAAGGTGACAGGGCTTTTTGATTCGGGTGATCAGGGGCCACAAACGCTTGTGCAATGTGAGCTTGGTAGCTACGAGACCTGCGCGCAGGTCGTGTTAAAGGCATTGAAATACGCTGCTGATACAAGAGAAGGATTTCCATCACAAATTGCTCCAGGGGTTTTACCAGGGCCAGCCGTATTGTCTTATGGGGTCGTACCATACTCATCTATTGGCATTTATCCAAAATCATATCCGCATCTGGATGAGGCCACAAAAATGGCCCGACAAGAATTGAGTCAGTTGTTCTTGAACCAACAAAAATATTCTGTGCTTGGAGATAGGATTTTGCAGCAGCGAGGTCTGGGAACTCGCCAGATAAAAATTCAAAAGCAGATGAACATTTTGTCAAATAATATCAGTCAAATTTTGGAAGCCAGCAAGGTCTGTTACGACACGCCCACTGAATGTTGGAACGCGGTCAAAAATAAAATCAAACTAAAAAACATCGACAAAGAGGTGTTCGAGCCAGAGTCATTCGCGAGTCTTTGCAGAGAGGCGCGTGAATCGGATGAGTATTCTCCATTACGAATCACCCTGAACTCTCTGCAGAGTGCGATGTCTCTGGATGATAGCATCAGTTGTTCTGATCTTGAAAAAAGAGCCTTGAGCCTGACAACCCTCGTTTTGGTTTCACCTGTTGGTAATCCAATATCTGATTTAAGAATTTTACAAACAATGACCAGGCTTGTGCAGTTATCGGTTGAAAATGGATGGGTCGCAGATCTTTCACCATTAGCAGATTTAGAAAATCTCAAAAGTTTGGATTTGTCTGCCAATCGAATTGTCGACTTGCAACCTTTAGCGCAACTGCAAGATTTGTTACGTTTGGATTTGAGCCGCAATCGTGTCAGGTCGGTGGGTCCGTTGTCGGGCATGTTCAATCTTCAGTGGTTAATGTTGGAACAAAATCTCATTTCAAATCTGAGCGAATTTCAATATTTTCCAAATTTGATTGCGGTGGATCTTCGCACAAATCCCTTGACGCCTGCCGAAATTGAAAGTTTTCGAAATAGAATTCCAAAAAACACAGTTGTAACAGAATAAGGAGAGCAAGATGAAAAAGAGCATTAGACTAAGATGGGTTATGGGCATAACGATCGCAGCAATTTGTGCAGCCAGTTCTGCGCGAGCAGATGTGGGTGTCGGGCGAATTTCTATGGAGAGTCAAAAGGTAGCGTCAGGGATTACAGTTCTTAACGGAATTTATAAACAGATCTTGGGTAGTACTGGAGCTGATGTACTTAGAGGTTCCGACATATCACAAGCTTGTATTATGGTAATGTTTAGAGATCTGAGTGCAAATTATCTCCAGCTTTTAGAAGGCTCAACGGGAGTCACCGCAGATAAAGTTGGAACTTCTCTTATGGAGTACGGTCGTTCGTATATTGATTCAGCCAGAAATCTCAATATCTATGAGTATTATAGAAATGGAGTTACACAAGCGGTCAAACGAGAAATCAAGGTGGCTCAAGACGGTGGCCGTATTCAAGCATTTTCTTATGAGAAACTGAGTCTTGAATATCCAGATATTGAAACTTTTGTGATTAACACGAATCTTTGTGTAGCGCCTGAATTTATCAAATCAGTTACAAATGGTGCCGTACCAGTTGATTTTCTAAGACCTTTGCCAAAAGAACTTCTTAGCGCCAATAAAACTCCAGTCATGTGGGAGGTCAGTCCAAAAGGGGGAATTCATTTGGTCACGGGCCAGAATCCAAGAGTTGGTATCGTTGACATTGGCGATAATGTGGGAATAGTTCCCATTGTGGGATCAAGTCCAGCACGAGTTGTTGAGAAGATGCAATTCGAAGAAGTGCCCTCTGACCTCAGTTACGTAGAGTTTTTAAGTCTTATTGGTAGCCAAATTAAATTTTAAATTAAAAAATTAAACTTTAGGAGATGATGTGAGAATTTTACTGGCCATTTACAGTTTTGCTTTTGCGGTTGCTTGTTCGCCGTCAATTGGGAGTTCTGCTCCATCTCCTGCGCCTGCAAAAAATGAAAAGACTTTGCCAACTGCGGTGGGGGGAACAGACCGCAGGCTCTTTGAGAAGGCTTTCGAATTATTTCAGGCCAATTTGTCATTCGGATTGTCGGTTTTGCCTCATAAAAAATATTTTCCAGAATCCATTTTGCCCAGCCTTCATAGCTATTTTAAAATTGGTTACAGTATGGATCGAAAGAAGCTTGGTGACCATCAGGCACTGGTTTTGAGAAAGATACCTAAGGAGACAATTTCACAGCTTAGGCAGGCAGCGTTTGACGATGTCCATCCAACCGGGTTTGCCTTACTACAAGCCTCTTTTTGGAAGCAAGTAGGTGAATTGCAGGACGAGGGGTTCGAGATCGGGATCATTGAGCCAGCGACCGATTTTTTGGTGAATGGTGTGTACTTTGGAAATAGTCGCAGTATCTGGATCGATGTTACCGGGAATCAAGGTGTATTGCTTCATGAATATCGACATCATGTCCAGCGCCTACGAATCCAAGTCAATTCACGCAGATTTCAAAATGCAAAGAGGGTTTTGCCAGACAGTTGTATAAGATCCGCTAGTCAGTTTTTTGGCGAGGTAGACTCGACAAATTTGGAAATTCCGACTTGGAAAGGCGTGCTGCAAATGTTTGAGGTCAGAGCACGGGATCAATACGATGACTATAACAAAAAAATCCCAGACAACAATTGGTTCACACAAGCTACTGCCATTGCTACGAATTTAATTTATCCAGCCAACGCAAGAAAATGGTTGGACGGTCAACAGTGTCCAGTCGAATTGTTGGCGGCCGCCGATTTAATCAAAGAGATTTCTTTGTCAGAGGAATCTACGGTTAATTACAAATACAAAGAACCTCTCATGATGTTGAGAGTGAGCCACATCGCCTCGTTGAGATTTCTCGGCGACAACTGTGAAAAGCCTGCAGATAAAAATTCTGATTGTGAAAAACACCGCAAAAAGCTGATTGAAATTCCGCAGACTGCGCAAAATCTTAAGGATCAATTTGATCAGTACGTCGATCAAGAATCTGTAGAAAGACCTAGGATGATTCGGGAGATTCTTGATTCATTACCTCTTGAACAGCATGTGGATCTCTGTCGATTTGCCTCAGGTTTTGAGTTTCTTAGTGATTGCAAAGGTGTTTTACGATGAAGCATTTAAATATTTTCCTGTTTTTAATTTGTTTTGTTGGTGTGCGTGAGTTCTCATGTGCAGATCAATATTATCCACGATCTATTTCAGTACGGCTCTATGGCACGGATCAAGGCAATGTCGGAGACTGTTTGGCTCAAGCCCAAGTTGGGGCTTTGGAGCAGGCCTTCGTCAACCGTGGCGTGGCTGTTCGTTTTAGTTTATTTCACCGTCACGCTTTTAACTGGCGTGAAAAAACGCAAGAACTGCAAAAAGAGGTGAGCTTAAATTTGAACGATGCTGATCAAGGGCTGCTCCAAAAGATTGGTGATTTTATTCCAGAATATATGTGGCCAGAAGATACAGAAGGATTCAGTCCAAGGGACACTGGCATGCGACCACATCCTTCTGATTCCATAGTATGGGTTGACGGTTTTCCCAGGATAAATGATTTCTCATATCAGAGTACCTTCTCTAGTTTTGCTCAAGGTTTTAGAAATACATCGGACCTCAATGGGCTTAAACAAGCCATAGCCTCTGGCCATGCGGTGATATTGAGCGTTCACGGTGCAATTTTAATGGAGCTAGTGGAGGGTGGAGTCAGTTTTAATCGCAAGACTGGTTTGCTGTCCTCGAAATACAGCCGTGAGGCAGCGGAAAAAAATATCCATCAACTCAGCCAAGAGGATAATTTTGTCACTGGCATGAACCACTCCGTTGCTGTTATTGGATTTGATGACAGTCTCTATGCCGATGGAACTTATGAGACTCCGGGTGCTATTATTATTCGAAATTCTTGGAATGATTCTGGGGCTATTCAGACTGTTAGATC
>CAZMVK010000054.1:0-19646 GCA_964569545.1 uncultured Bdellovibrio sp. | reverse complement strand
AGAGTAAGAGTAAGAGTAAGAGTAAGAGTAAGAGTAAGAGTAAGAGTAAGAGTAAATAAAAAGTAAAAATAATAAAAAATGAATTAGTTAAAAGAGAATAAAAGTAAATTTTAATTAGTATTTAAAAACAAAGAAAGGAGAATGGATGAA
Source organism: uncultured Bdellovibrio sp. (assembly GCA_964569545.1). Taxonomy (GTDB): domain Bacteria; phylum Bdellovibrionota; class Bdellovibrionia; order Bdellovibrionales; family Bdellovibrionaceae; genus CAZMVK01. Next base: position 19,496 of record CAZMVK010000054.1, on the reverse strand, counting down.
TGGATGAAGAACAAATAGTAGAAGAAAGTATTTCAACGGAGTTGCTGTTAGAACATAAATTTAACAATCCGCAATTTTTGGTTGAGGCTTTGACACACAAATCTTTTGCTTATGAGCAAGGGAGTCGTTTAAGTCACAACGAGAAATTGGAATTTTTGGGCGATGCAGTTTTGGATTTAGTCCTGTCAGCGTATTTGATGGAAAAATTTCCTGAAGATAGCGAAGGAAATTTATCAAAAAAACGTGCGAGCTTAGTTAATGAAAGCGTTTTGTCAAAATTATCACAGAAGCTTGGGATCGATCAGAATATGCGTTTAGGACGTGGGGAGCTTTCCTCGCAAGGTCGCATGAAGCCTAGATTGCTGGCTTCCGCTTATGAAGCTATTTTAGGAGCCATATTCTTAGATGGTGGTTACTCTGTCGCTGATCAATTGGTGAGAAACCATTTCAATGGTTTGATTGAGATGATTGTCGGAGGAGAGGATTTCGCGGCCGATTACAAAACCAAGCTGCAAGAGATGACTCAGGCAGATATCAAATGTTCTCCGGTTTATGCAGTGGTCAGTACCGAGGGGCCATCGCACTCGCCACAATTCGAAGTTTCTCTTTCCTTGCAAGGGCAAGAGGTCAGCCGTGGAATTGGTCGCAGTAAAAAAATAGCAGAACAAGAAGCGGCCCGTCTGACGTTGGTAAAATGGGAACAGATTTTAAAAGAAGGTTATATCAGGAGACTTAATGGATAATGTTATTGAAAATAAAAATGTATATAAAGCTGGTTTTGTTGGCTTGATAGGCCAGCCCAATGCGGGCAAATCATCGTTGATGAACGTTTTAGTTCAGGAAAAAGTATCAATTGTGACAGCAAAACCACAAACAACTCGTCGTCGTATGATGGGTATTGTGAACAACAGCAAAGGACAAATTATTTTTGTCGATGCTCCCGGAATATTGCGCGCAAAAGAAGGCTTGAATGGCTTTTTGGCTTTAGAAGCTCTAGATGTAATGCAGCAATCAGATTTGATCATGGTTGTTTTGGCAGTAGACGCTAAAGACAAAGAAGACGCTGAGCAAGTCATTAAAATGGTCGAAGAGAGCGGCAAAAAATGGTTCGCCGTGATTACCAAAGTTGATTTGATTCAATATGCTCACCGTCGACAATTAATAAAAGACATGTGTACGTTACATAAGAATTGTCTAACAGTCATCGAGTACTCGAATCAGTGGAGTGCGAATGAATTGAAAGATGTGCGAACTCAGATCGAGGAATTGGCTCTTCAACAACTGCCAGTGTCGCCAAAACCTTTGTATGATGTAGAATTGTTTACTCCGCATACAATGAAGGAATTGGTGACTGAGATTGTGCGTGAGCAATGTTTCGAGATTTTACATCACGAGATTCCATACCAAATTGCTGTGCGTATGCAAAAATATGATGAGAGCAATCCGAATTTACCAAAGATTTATGCCGAAATTTTGGTTGGCAAAGACAGTCAGAAACCAATTTTGATTGGAAAAAAAGCTTCGGTGATTAAAGAGATTGGAACTCGTGCCAGAATGAGTTTAGAAAAAATGCTTGGCACCAAAGTTTTCTTAAGTCTTGAAGTCAGTGTTCGTGACAATTGGTATGAAAATAAAAATTTAATGAAGGAGCTTGGTTATGTCATCGAACGTAAATGAAGTTACCATTATGCCTAAGGTTGCTATCGTTGGTCGTCCCAATGTTGGCAAATCCACGCTGTTTAATATTTTAACAAGCTCACGTAAGTCTGTGGTTAAAAATCAGCCAGGTGTGACCAGAGATATTATCATTGAACCATGCGAGGTTTGGGGAAAATCTTTTGATGTGATTGATACCGGTGGTATCACAGAAGCACATGATACGTTTTCACAAATGATTCGCGAGCAAGTGACAGACTTTTTGTCGACCGTGGATTTCTTGATTGTGGTGATGGATGGTCGAGCAGGGATGATTCCTGAAGATCGTGAAATTATTCGTATTGCTCAGATGACTGAAAAACCTTTTCTGATTGTTGTGAATAAAGTGGATCGTGTTCATGAAGAAGATGTTTTAAAGGCAGAGTTTTATGAATTTGGTCATGATGTATTGGCAACAAGCTTTGAACAACGTCGAGGAATTTCTGAAATTTTAGAGTGGCTTCATAAAAATCTTCCAGAACAAATTTCTGTTTTGCGTGAGGGCATTCGTGTGGCGATTGTGGGTAAACCAAACGTTGGTAAGAGCTCGATGGTGAATACATTGTTAGGGCAAAAACGTATGTTGGTTTCAGACATTGCTGGTACGACTGTGGATGCCGTGGATACGCCATTTGTTTACAACGACAAAAAATATATTTTGGTTGATACAGCAGGTTTGCGTCGCAGTGCTAAACGTGAAGAAGATGTTGAGATTATCGCGGCTTTTAAATCTCATGAATCTATTCGTAGAGCTGATTTGATCTTGTTGATGATTGATGGAACTCTTGGGCCGACCGAGCAAGATGCCAAAATTATGGAGTCCATTTTGCACGATCATAAAGGTGTGATTGTTATTGCAAATAAATCAGATCTTGGCCGTCAGCAGATTCCAGAGTATCGCCAAACGTTCAAGGCTCAGATGGAAAAAGTTTTTCACTTTTTTATTGATGTGCCAGTGGTGTTTACTTCGGCTGAAACTGGTTACGGCGTTGATGATATGTTGGATAAGATCGAGCAGATCAGTGACAAAATCAACATGCGGATTTCAACTTCAGATTTGAATGATTTCTTTTTTGAAACGATTCGTAAAGCTCCAGCTCCGGTTTGGGGGATCACCAATGTTAAATTTTATTATTTAACTCAAACCACGCAAAAGCCCCCTGCATTTATTGCTTTTGCAAATCATCCGGATGGTGTTGATAACTCTTATCGAAGATTTATTATTAAAAACATGAAAGAGCGTTTTCATTTAGAAGGTGTTCCGTTGCGAATTTTCGTAATGAAGAGTCGCAGTGAGGGCCGACGTGTCTAAACGACGAGGCGCGTGGACCACGCGTTTTGGCTTTTATCTTGCGGCAATTGGCTCAGCCTGCGGGCTGGGCAATCTTTGGCGTTTCCCTTATGTTGTCAGTGAAAACGGTGGGGGCGCCTTTGTTTTGATGTATGTTCTGTTTGCTTTGATGCTTGGTTTGCCATTGATGATTGGTGAGCTGATGCTTGGACGTTCCACTGGAAAATCAATCTTGTCTGCGGCCGCGATTTTGGATGGCTCGCAAAAGAAAAAATTTATTTGGATTGGCCGATTTTCCGTTCTCATGAGTTTTGTAGTTTTATCTTATTACGCTGTCATAAGTGGTTGGGTTTTGCATTTTTGCACTCAATTTTTAACTCATATATTTTTATCTTTATCTGGTTTTTTAACAGGTCTTTTTTCAGGCGGAGCTTCGATTGCTATTTCAGGTGCCGAAGTTTCTCAAGTGCATTTGGGCCAAGGGCAATTGGAATTGTTATTGGCTAATGGTTGGTTGCAGATGGGGCTCGCCAGTGTTCATTTGTTGATTGCTGTTGTGGTGGTGCTTAAAGGCGTGCAAGAGGGCGTTGAAAAATGGATTGGCGCAACCATGCCTTTATTCGCTTTTTTATTAGTTGTGTTGATGATCAAGTCCTTGTCTTTGGCGACGGCCGGCGACGCCGTACGATTTTTATTTTATCCTGATTTTGCAAAACTTAAATTATCAAGTCCATTGCATGCCATTGGTCACGTTTGTTTTACCTTGAGTGTAGGTTTTGGCAGTATGGTGACTTTTGGCAGTTATATGAAACAGGGCGAGCATATTCCAACGGCAGGTTTTCGTGTGGCGATCTTGGATACGGTGTTGTCCTTGCTGGCCGGTTTGTTGTTGTTTCCAATTGTTTTACAAGCCTCTCAGGTGACCTCAACAGACCCAGGGCTGTTGTTTGAGGTTTTACCCAAGTTCTTACTGCAATCGACTGCCGGTGGGGCGTGGGGCGGTTTATTTGGTTTTGCTTTCTTTGTGTGTCTGTATTTGGCGGCATTGGGGGCCAGTATTGGATTGTTAGAAGTTATTGTCTCTAATCTGGTGGATAGCGCAAAAATATCGCGAACAGTTGCTGCCTGGAGTACGGCCGTTTGTGCTTTGTTTTTGGGTTTGTTTCCGGCGTTGTCCTCAACGACCTTTGTGAAAATCAAGTTTTTAGCTGGCAAATCAATACTTGAAATCTTGGACAGTATTTTAATCAATGTTTGTTTACCTTTGATTGCCTTAGGTGTGGCATGGATGATCAGTCGTGGATTGAATAAAAAAGAACAAGAAAAACTGTTTATTGATTATAATAAAATCGAGAGCGTTGCTTTGTTTCCGCATTGGTCACAGGTTTTGCGTTGGTTGGCCCCGGCTGTGATCGCGTTGGCTTTTTTGCTTCAGTTGATCGAGTTGATTCGTTAAGTTCTCATTGTTTATAATTATATTTTTCGTTCGCACCGCTGTTATCGAATGCAGCATAATAACTTGCACTTTTTTGATGGCGAACGTTTTAAGTGTATTGGCTTTTGACAGTTTTGAATCTGCAATCTTATTTTAATTTGATTGTTGTAAAAGATTTGGTCACAGATAACAAAAATAAGCTCACTAATTATATTTCTAATATAACAATCGCCTGAAATTTATATTTCAAAAATATTTTAAATTCTGTTTGTTCTGGTAACTTAACTCTCGAATATAGTTTTTGTTGAATAAAGGGAAATTCATCCCACAACTTTTGGAGTGGTATCAAGGAGTTTTTATGTCATTTTCAAAGTATATTGTTAGTTCTTTAGCTTTATTGTTAGTCATGGTTTCTTCGCTTCAAGCAAATGCGGCAAGAGATAGCGGTCCAGTAGGAAATGAAATCAGTTATGAGGAAGCAATGAATATTGTGGCAAGCTTGAAGGGTGGGCCTTGTCGTATTAAATACATCGGTCAGTCCATTCTTCCTCTTCTTGAAGATAATAGTAAGAAAGTTATAGGTTCTGAGTTTTTAATTTCAAGCACTCCAATGAATCTTAGATATGCTAGTAAATTTGTAATGAAATTTAATCCTAGATCCAATTTTAAATTAACTGAATCTGCTGATGGTCATAAGTTGTTATCATTTACAAATAATAGAAGTGTCGAGCTCGGGAAAACAGTTACCGCTCATCTTTCTGCGTATGGTTCTATCACCTTTTATGACGTTAACGGTTCGCTGTTAATGACTCATGCAGAATATCGATACAAAGATTTTGATCAAAGAGTTCGGTTGGCTAAAAGTTTATCTCAGCAAGTTATTGATGTGGCCTTGAATAATGATACTGGAGTCTACACTCAAAATGAGTCTCATATTTGCTCTAGTGAAGAATAATGTTTGTTAAAATTTTTCTTTTTATTGTTTTCTGTTCTCAGGGAGGTGCTGCTGATTCTCATGCGCGAATCACCTATAGAGACGGCGATCTTGCAAGTCAAAGACTTGCAAGCGTTCTGGAGAAAGTCTTGCGCGACAGTTTTCCTGAGCTGGATCAAGATTCTTGTGAAATCAGGCTGGGGACATTCAATAATCCAGAATATTTCTTTGATACCTCACATCTTAGTCATGGGAAAATTTTCTTGAATCGGTGTGTGTATCGCTTGGGTTTTAATCAGGCGATTTTTGTTAATCAAATTCCTGACGAAGCTTTGGCTGCTATTTTAGCTCATGAGCTTTGTCATTTGGTGGATTATCAAAAGATGACCTCTCCAAAGATCTTGGCGCTTGGAATTCGAATGCTTGCTGACGAAAAATTCAGAGCTAAATATGAACGTCAAACCGATCTCTGTGCCATCCATCGCGGTTATGGTATTGGGCTTATTGAGCATAAAAAATGGTTCTATCCGCTGCTCTCTGGTGATGCGTTACTTAGAAAGAAAAAACTGTATTTGCGTCCAGAAGAGATCGCTGATTTCCTGCGTACTCAATAAACAGGATTCTCTCTGATCTGATCATTTTAATTCAGAATTACAAATTAAATCACAACTCGATCATCTGCGAATATACAGTTGGTCGGTATGAATTCGCCAAGGATTGATCATCTACGATATCAACTTTGAATGGAAATTTTGACTCTTCGATGTCATCTTTAATTTTTGCGATAAATCCTGATGGTAATCGGGTTTCTGGTTGTAATTTAAATAACAAATCAACATCAGAGTATGGATGGTGTTTGTCGCCAGTGCGTGAACCAAATATAAACACTTGTGCATGCTGTTTTTTAAGTGGTGCAATGACCAAATCATTCAGAATTTGATACTGTTGAATGGTCATGCCAAATTTCATGGCAAGGCCTGAAGTTTGACTGATAGCTTTTTAACTTCTGTCCTAAATAATAAAATTTGAGCGTAGACTTTGATAGCTGTGGGCTCGTCATAAGAATGACTGGATTCATTTCTTGCCTCGATAAAATCCAACCACTGTTCTGCTGAATTGATTAGATCTGCACGAGCCATTTCTCGAATGGCCTGTTTGGGGAATTTCGTCGTTGAACCTAATTTTTTCAGCGCAACTTTCCAGGATAATTCAATACAATATTCAAATCGTTGGATGCAGGCATCTCTGATGATTTGAAAGTGCACTTTATTGTTTTCATTTTTTTGCGCAAAATCGAGAGCTTCTTCAAGATTAGAAATTGCTTTTATTGAGTTTCAGCTGTTGCTGACATTAAAATCCCTTATTAGAAATTTAAACCAATAATTCCCATGATATCAAAAACGTCACCTTTGGGTTTTACGCCATAATTAGTGCCGGTGGTGCTGTTGACCATGGTGGTGTTTTCGTCGTTAAAATTGACATAATGAAAGGTCGCCTGTGTACCGACAAAAGCTTTACGGCGCATGATGGGGATTTCAATGCCAAGGCCGGTATTTGCTCCAACTGTAAATTCGCGACTGGGGATGTCGTTGCCTGTGATAGAGTAAGTTCTGTAGACCCGTGAAAATCCGCCGACAACAAAAGGATTTAAATCGGCAAGACCTCGAGTTACATTTTGCGTGTTGAAATAATATTTTAAATTGACGTTGATCATGGTGATAGCAACGTTACCTGAAATGGAATCCGTGGCTGAGCGCACTTCGAAATCATGATCACCAGTTTGAAAGCCGATTTCAGTCGCCAGACGCATATCGAAAAAATAAGACATGAATAGGCCATAAGCTGGGGCGGCTGCATAAATTTTATTGAGTTCGTCAGTGAACCCACGCATGCCCAAGTTCATACCGACGGTTAAAAATCTGCCATTGCGGAAAAAATTAATATCGGCTTCTTCGTCAGAGGCTTCGTCGAAATCGCTATAGTCAGAAAATGGATCGTAAGAGTCGTCGACCTCGGCCTGAGCTTGTGCTTGTTGAGTGAATAAATGCGTGCAAACAAAAATACTGATCAATAGAGCATAAAAATATTTTTTGTTACGCACAAATTCCCCTTGGTTATGGTTTTGAATCCTTTAACAGTTTTTCGATCAAGGTCCTAACAGCAGGTGCTGATGGTTTGGTCATTGATCTATATCTTTCAACAACTTTGCCGTTTTTGTCGACTAGGATTTTCTCAAAATTCCACATGACTATATTCGGGATGCCTGGTGCGTGCCTATTTAAATAAAGATAAAGCTCATGGGTTTCTTTGCCGCCGACATGGCCTTTGTTTAAAATTGGAAAATTGATTTGATAATTCTTTTTGGCGAACTCTTCGCTTTCTTTAGCGCTGCCTTTGTCTTGGTGAAAGTCATTGCTTGGAAAAGCCAGAATTTGAAAGCCCATTGGGCCGAATTCTTTTTGTAAATCGACTAGATCTTTAAATTGAGGTGTAAAGCCGCATTCAGAGGCGGTGTTTACGATCATTAAAACTTTACCGCGGTATTGTGCTAATGGAAATTTCTTGCCATTAATATCTTGCAATTCGATATCGTAAAAACTTTTTTCGGAGCTAGGTTTGATGTTTGAGTTCTCGGCGTAAACAGTGGGGCTATGTGCAAAGGTGAGAGTCAAACTGAATAAAATTGCTCCTACACGGAGAGGGGCAGAAAGCGCTGAGCTATATTTTAAAAATAATTTAAAATATAGTTCTAAAGATAAGTCTAAAAATTTTGCTAATTTCGATATCATTTGTTTTGCCATTGTAATCATAGAGGATAGATTTATTTTTTAGAGATGCCAAGTTTTTGCGGACAAAAAAATCGGCGCGTTATTGGTGCCCAAGCAGTGGACCCTTTGAAAAAAAAAGGCTAATGTTTTTGCGTTACGAACGATAATGATCCAAGGGGGATGTGGTGATCAAAAGAGTCCGTGACTTTATGTCAAAACGACTGCCAGGTGGACTGCTAAATAGACAGTCAGACAGTCTAATAGGTACGCTATTAGGAAATCAAATAAATGGGCCAACTGATGGACCGAAAGATAGTCCAAAAGATAGTCCAAAAGATAGTCCAAAAAATGGACTAGCGGAAAATCTATCAAAACGTTCTTCGGAGTCTGCTGTTGTTGTTTCTCAAGTATCTAAAAACTCGAGTGAATATCGAAAAGAATCAGACAATCTAGAGCAACTTTCAGCTCATAATATGAGCTCGTCAAATAACTCCTCGGTATTGAATTATAAATCAGCCGGAGTAGATGTTGAAGCTGGCGATGCGTTGGTTGATTGGTTGCAAGCTGATGCTGATGAATCACAAAGCCAGCAAATGCCACATCAAGATCGAGTCCTGTCTGGCATTGGTGGGTTTGCATCTTTGTTCCGCGCTGATTTTCCTGAAATGAAAAAACCATGTTTAGTGACTTGCACAGATGGTGTTGGCACCAAGGTCAAATTGGCTGCGCAATTTTCTCGCTACGATGGTGTTGGCCAAGATTTGGTGGCGATGTGTGTGAATGATTTGATTTGCACTGGTGGTCGTCCGCTTTTGTTTTTAGATTATTATGCGGTTGCTAAGTTGGATTTAAAAACGGCTAAACAATTTTTAAATGGTGTGAAAAAAGCCTGCGTTTTATCTGATAGTGCCTTGGTTGGTGGTGAGACAGCCGAGATGCCAGGTGTTTACCACAACTCTGATTTTGATTGTGCAGGTTTTGCGGTTGGTGTGGTCGACGAAGACAAACGTATCGGTTCGCATTTGGTGCAAGCCGGTGATGTCTTGCTTGGAATCTCAAGTTCGGGTTTTCATTCCAACGGATACAGTTTATTGCGTAAGGTTTTTGCCGCAGAAATTGAAAAAGGGGATTCTCGTTGGGTTCAAATTTTGTTGGAACCGACGGCTCTTTATGTGCAAGTTATGAAACAGTTGATGCAAAATATCGAGATCCATGCCGCGGCTCATATCACCGGTGGTGGTATTGAAAATATTCCGCGAGTATTGCCCGAGAATTTACGTTGGGAAATGCAGAGCTGGCCGTTGCCAGAGATTTTCAAAGAAGTGCAAGCGCGCACAAAAATGAGTGATGATGAAATTCGTAAAACTTTGAATTGTGGTATTGGTTTTGTGATTGTCTTGCCGGCCGTACATGTGGCTCGCGCCAAAGAAATTATTTTGCAAAATTCTTTTCAAGTTTTTGATTTGGGCGTGATGCGGGGGAATGCGTGAGTTCAGAGCGTTGGGCCGTGATGATTTCAGGACGCGGTTCAAATTTGGCGGCTTTGCTTGAGGTGGCTTTTCAATTTCCAATCAGTGTTTGTGTGACCTCGAGAAAAAATGCCTATGGTGTGTTGCGCGCCCGCCGTCAGGGAATTCCCTGTTTATGGTTTCGTCAGCAAGATGACTGGATGGGCTTGCATCAAGAGTTGGTACAGCGTCAGGTGCATAGAATTTTTTTATTAGGTTTTATGCGTTTGTTGCCGCCAGAGTTTGTCGATTTATGGGCAGGTCGAATCTACAATTTACATCCCAGTTTGCTGCCAAAATTTCCTGGAAAAGATGGATTTTTGCAAAGCTATCAATCTGGTGAGAGTATGGGTGCAACAGTACACGAGGTTGTCGCCGAGATGGATGCTGGGCCCATTGTTTTGCAAAAAAGTTTTGGTTGTGCGCTTGATTTTGCTGATCAGTCAGCGGCGCAATTGGCATTGTCGCAGACCGAGCAAGGTTTGGTACGTAAATTATTTATGTCTAATTTTAGCAAGAGAGAGTGTTCGTGATGGATAAAGATGAATTGCAAAGCTCTGCTGATGTTTTGATTGTGTCGGTATTTGGTAGGGGTCATTGGCTTGCGGCTGAATTGGCACGTAAGGGTATTCCTGTTTGTTTGATCGACGTTTCACATCTCATGGGCCCATGGCCAGTAGATGAATCTGAAGGACCATTTGGTTTTTTTAAAAGCGACAGTGTTTCTGAAGGGCAACTAGAGAGCTTGCAGCAGGGGCTAGCGCTGAGGCAGATAGATTCAGGTTTTTCTTTGTGGTTAAAGAGCGGGCCGCTGGCATTTCGTTCTCCAGTTTTTACGGCAAGACAAAAAGCTTTGGGTATTGCAGATTCTTGTGTCGAGTTTTTACGTGGTGGAATTGTTCGTTTGAAAAAGCAATCTATGAATGATTGGGTGGCAAAATTTGAAACGCAAATTGAAACACAATTTGAGAAACAGTGGCCAGCATATTTTGCTCAGTCTTGGGCACGAACAGAGATTGACAGCATGGGGCAAGGGGATTTGTCATCAGGTAAAAAAACGCAAACCAAAAGCCCTTTGTTTGATTCATTTTATGTGCGCCCAGTGCAAGCTAATACTTTAGAAAAATCTTTGGATTGGCTACGTAATTTGTCACAAGGATTGCGTTTACAGGTTCATTCGCAAGCTGAGATTCATGATGTGTCATTTTCTGAAAAAAAAATGGTATCTGGTCTGGAAGTTAAAATTCAAAGACAAGAGGTTTTTCATTGTGAAAAATTGGTTTGGTGTTTGTCATCACAAGAAACCGCAAAACTTTCGCCTAAATTACAAGAAGCTTTGTTCTCGCAAGGGATTGTAGCGCCGGAATGGTTTTGGAGTAAGTTTGAAATACGTAGGCATTCTTCGTCGGCGAGCTCATCAGAAGTTTCTGATTTGTTGTGGAAACAAGTTCCAGAACACTGTGTGATTTTAGATGATGAATTTTTACCGTGGACTCATGCTAACATGGTTGTTTTGCAAAAAGATTTATTGCAGACATCTTTAAAGGCTACTGGAACTAGCGAAAAAATTAATTTGTGGTTGCGTTTGCCGATCGCTTATCGTTTTCAAAAACAACCAATGGAAGAAATTGGACAAGCATTATTACGATTGATGCGTCAGCGTTTTCCATTCAGTCAATTTTCAATTTTAGATTGGCCTCAAGAAATGAATCTCAGTGCAAAAGAATTGGGGCCGACAAGACATCCTATTTTTGGTGAAAAATCGGCCAAGCAGAGACAAACTAATAAATTTAAAAATGTTCACTTGGACAGCCCTGAAACTTGGCCGAAATTAGGTTGTGATGGCATGTGGTCCACTCAGTCCATTATTATGTCAGAAGTCTCGGCGTGGTGGGCACATAAAGAAGAATTAAGATTAAAACGTTTGGCAAAAGAAGAAGCCAGACAGAGAAAAAATGAAGCACGTAAAAATGAGGTGGATTTGTGATTGAAAGATATACGCGTCCTGAAATGGGAGTGATTTGGAGTTTAGAAAATCGTTTTGGCAAAATGTTGCAAGTTGAAATTGCTGTTGCCAAAGTCCAAGCTGAAATGAAAATCATTCCTCGTCGTGCAGCACAGATGATAGCACAGAAATCAAAATTTTCTGTTCCGCGAATTCATGAGATCGAAAAACAAACCAAACATGATGTGATTGCCTTTGTCAGTAATGTTGCAGAAAACGTTGGCGAGTTCGGTCGTTTTGTTCATTTTGGTTTAACTAGTTCGGATGTTTTAGATACCGCCTTTAGTTTGCAAACAATAGAAGCCGGAAATGTTTTATTGCACAGTATGGGCGAGTTAGAGAAAAATTTAAAAATTCAAGCCCGTGCTCATGTCGACACTTTGTGTGTAGGCAGAACTCATGGAATGTTTGCAGAGCCTACAACGTTTGGATTTAAATTGGCTGGTTTTTTAACCGAACTGCAGCGCAATCAAGAAAGAGTGCAGAGAGCTCTTTCTCAGATGTCGATTGCAAAACTTAGTGGAGCGGTGGGGACATATTCAAGCCAAAGTCCTGAGGTCGAGAAAAAAGTTGCGAAACTTTTGCGTTTAGTTCCAGAGAGTGTAGCGACGCAAGTTATTCCCCGTGATCGTCATGCGGAAATGATTTTGTCATTGGCTATGGTTGGAACTCATTTGGAAAGATTGGCGATTGAGCTTAGACATTTGCAACGCAGTGAAGTTGCCGAGGTCACAGAAGGTTTTAGCAAAGGCCAAAAAGGTTCTTCAGCGATGCCACATAAAAAAAATCCTATTTCGGCGGAAAATATCACGGGTGCGGCTCGTTTGTTGCGTTCTTATGCTTCGGCGGCACTTGAGAACGTAGCGCTTTGGCATGAGCGAGATATCAGTCACTCGTCCGTGGAGCGTGTGATTTTTCCAGATGCATTTATCTTGTGTGATTATGCTGTTTCACGAATGTCGCAATTGATTGAGGGTTTGCAAATTCACACCGAAAGAATGTTAGAAAATGTTGAGTTTTCACAAGGGCAGGTTTTTAGTTCGCAAGTGTTGTTGGCTTTGGTCGAAAAAGGTTTAGATCGCGAGCTTGCTTATGCCCATGTGCAGAGATTGTGTCACTCGTTAGAAAAGGGTGAACATTTAAAAGATCGTATTTTGCATGATTCTGAAATGAAAAAATTATTAAAAAGCAAAGAAGTAGAATTGATTTTTAAAGGGCAACGACACAAAAAAATGATCAAAGAAGTTCTAAAAAGAATTCTTTAGCAGGTTGTTGCAAAACGATTTTGGTTGATTTTAATAAAGCTAAGAAAATTTTAGAAAATCTAAAACTAGAGAATCTAAAGATATAGAGTATCTAAAGCTAGCGAAGGAGCTTTTATGATTGAGGCGGGAACTGTGAAAAAAGGAGATTTGCTTTATGAAGGTAAAGCGAAAAAGATTTTTTCTGTCATAGGTCACGATGATGTCTTGTGGCTGGATTATAAAGACAGTTTGACGGCTTTTAATGCTCTGAAAAAAGGAGAATTTGCTGGCAAAGGACGTATCAATTGCCAAATCAGTACTATTTTATTTCATTTGTTACAAGAGCGTGGGGTGCCTTCGCATTGGATTCGTAATCTCAGTGATCACGAAATGTTGGTGAAAAAGGTTGAGATCATTCCATTAGAAGTTGTTGTTCGTCGAAAATTAGCTGGGTCGACAGCTAAGAAATTTGCGCTGACTGAGGGCACTGTTTTACCGCGGACACTGGTTGAGTTTTATTATAAAAATGACGAGCTCAATGATCCATTTATCAGCGATGATCAAGCGTTGATTTTTAATTTTGTAAAAGAAGCTGAAATCCCGCAATTAAAAAAATCTGCTGTTTTGATTGGTAATGCATTGAGTGAAGTGTTTGTTAAAGTCGGCATTGAGCTGATTGATTTTAAGGTCGAGTTCGGCCGTTTGCCATCAGGTGAGGTTTGTTTGGCTGATGAGATCTCTCCGGATTGTGCCCGTTTGTGGGATGTTAAGACGGGAGAGAAAATGGATAAAGATCGTTTCCGTCGCGATCTTGGAAATGTCGAAGATTTTTATTCTGAAATTCTACAACGTTTGCAAAAGGAGTTCCCTCATGCCGTCGTTTAAATTTGGTGTCAAGGTGATGCCACGCGAAGTGATCTTGGATACTCAAGGTCGGGCCGTCGAGCAGGTTTTGAAAAATATGGATCTGACAGTCGACCGTTGTCGAGTGGGTCGTTATGTTGAAATTGAAGTTCCGGCAGCAAATCAACAAGCGGCTGAAGAGAAAGTTCGTCAGATGGCAAAAACAGTTTTGAGTCACCCATTGATTGAAGACTTTTACATTCAATCTTTGTGAAAGGATTTAGCATGAAGCCGGTTGGAGTTTTGCGTTTTCCGGGAACAAACTGTGATCAAGATATTTTGCGTTGGATGGAGATTTTAAAAAAACCGGCACAATATCTTTGGCATCAAGATTTGTTTCAATGGCAAGATTATTCAATGTTGATTCTGCCAGGTGGTTTTAGTTATGGCGATTATTTGCGTTCAGGTGCGCTGGCTGCGCGCAGCCCGGTGATGAAATCTGTGCATGAATTTGCTTCGCATGGAGGTCCCGTTCTTGGCATCTGCAATGGCTTTCAAATTTTATGTGAAGCTCAATTGCTGCCAGGTGTGTTGATGCAAAATCAAGGTCGTCGTTTTATCGATGATTGGGTCGATTTAGAAATTGTGTCTGAAAATAACAAGTTCATTAAAGACAAGAAAAGCAAAACTCGAGCAGAAATGAGTCTGCCAATTGCTCATGGCGATGGTCGATATTTTCATGACGAAAAAGGATTGCTTGAGCTGCATGCGAATCAGCAAATTTGGTTGCGATACAAAAACAATCCAAATGGTAGTGTTGAAAATATCGCCGGAGTTTTTAATAAACAAAAAAATGTAGCGGGATTGATGCCGCATCCAGAACGAGCCTTGTTTGATTGGATGGGTGGGGTCGATGGTCTGTTTTTTCTAGATTGAGGCTGAAATGGAAAAATTAACTGGTTTGTTAAAACATTATCGTTTGTCTCATCAAGAGTGGCAAAAAATCTGTCAATTGTTGGGGCGAGAACCTTTAGCTCCGCCGAATGTTGAGTGGGCTTTGTTTTCAGCTTTGTGGAGTGAGCACTGCAGTTACAAAAGCTCTAAAATACATTTACGAAAATTTGCTCGCACCATGAATTCAACTGTCAAAACCGAAGCTGGTGAAAATGCTGGAGTTGTTGATTTAGGGCGTGGAGAAAAAATTGCTTTCAAAATGGAATCGCACAATCACCCAAGCTTTATTGAACCCTATCAAGGGGCAGCCACTGGTGTCGGCGGAATATTGCGAGATATCTTTACCATGGGTGCGCGGCCCATAGCCTTGGCCAATTATCTTTGTTTTGGTGTACCACAGGCACCACGCATGACAGAGATCATGGATGGTGTGGTTCGTGGAATCAGTGGTTATGGCAATTGTGTCGGTGTGCCAACGGTGACGGGTCAGACTCAGTTTGATGAAAGTTATAATCAAAACGTTTTGGTTAATGCTATGGCGGTGGGTTTGTTGAATGAAGAATACCCGATGGCATTGTCGAAAATTCCAGAGCATGAATTGGTAAAGATTCTTGATGATAAAAATGTTTCTGAGGATTCTTCGCAAAAACCACTTGAGCTTTCAGCTCAAAAGCCACTTGAGCTTTCAGCTCAAAAACCACTTGTGGTTTATGTCGGTGCCAAAACTGGGCGTGATGGTGTGCACGGGGCGGCGATGGCTTCAGAGTCGTTTGATGACAATTCCGAAGCCAAAAGACCAAATGTACAGATCGGCGATCCTTATTATGAAAAATTATTAATTGAGTCTTGTCTTGAGGTCATTCGCCAAGATTTAGTGTTGGCGATACAAGATATGGGAGCCGCCGGTTTAACCAGTTCAAGTTTTGAAATGGCAGCAAAAAGCGAAATTGGCATGAGTCTAAATTTAGATCAGGTTCCATTGCGAGACGCGACCATGACCGCGGAAGAAATTTTATTGTCTGAATCGCAAGAGCGCATGTTGTTAATCTGTCACCCAGAAAAATTAGAGCGTATTCAAAAAATATTTTCGCATTGGGGATTGGATGCCGCACCGATTGGTCATGTTGAAGCAAAGTGTGAAATCAGTTTGTCTTGGAAAGGTCAGTTGTTAACCAAGATTGATCCTCGTTTATTGGTCGACAATGCGCCAGTTTATGAAAGACCATATCAGCTTGATTCGCTAGCGAATTCTTCACAAGCAGGTTCTGCACAGTCGAATCAGTCTGCTTCTTCTCAAGCTAATTTGCTCTCGTCAGTTCATAATTATTTTTCTTCACCAGCAGGTGGCAGCAGACAGTCTATTTATCGACAATATGATCAACGAGTTGGTTTGCGAACAGCTCGTGGATGTGGCGAGGATGTTGGATTTGTTCAGTTGCCGACAGGTCGAGGTCTTTCAGTTGCTGTTGGTTGCAGGCCTTGGTTGATGCGCATTGATGCCGCTGTTGGCGCTTGGGATGCGGTGTTTTATCCGTCGTGGCAGATGGCGGTAAAAGGTGCCAAAGTCTTAGCCGTAACTGATTGTTTGAATTTTGCTAACCCAGAAAAAAAAGAAATCATGTCACAGTTTGTGGCCTCTGTTGAAAGCATTTGTGATGCTTCGGTGGCTTTGTCCGCCCCTGTGATCAGTGGTAATGTCAGTTTTTATAATGAAACCAAAGGTCAAGGCATCACATCCACTCCGGCAACGGGTTTGATCGGATTGCGAAACAGTGTTGAAAATATACCTTATGATGTTTTTCAAAATAATACTGAAACAAAAAAATCTGATCAGGTTTACTTGATTGATTTTTCGCAAATCACTTTGCTTGCCGCAAAATCAGTTGTTGGCAAAATGGATTCTGAAAAAATGGCGCAAGCCATGTCTTGGTTTTTAAAGATGTTAGAGTCTCATCCGATGCAGGCAACTCAGGTTGTCGGAGCCGGTGGTCTGGCTGTCACCTTGGCAAAAATGTGTCAGGGTGGAGTGGGTTTTGTTTTAGACGCAAAACCTTTGTCGGATCTGCAGGATTTGTTCAGTGAAAAACTTTATCAAGTTGTGGTTCAGCCAAATGATGGTTTGGTGTTTGAAACCGATATGAAAAAGTCTCCATGGCCGGTTCAGTATCTTGGAAAAATTGGTGGTCAACAATTGCAATTGGGTGATGAAAAAATTGATCTAAGTAACATAATATCTGTTTCTGAAAATGCATTGAAAAACTATTTTACTGGTTTGTAAAAATCGAGGTGTTAGGTGAGTTGGAAAGAAGAGTGTGGAGTCGTTGGCGTTTGGAATCACGAACATGCAGCAAGACTCAGTTATCTCGGTCTCTATGCCATGCAACATCGAGGGCAAGAGTCTGCAGGTATTGTTTCTCTTTATCAGCAACAACATTTGCATCACAAAGGCTTAGGTTTGGTTGATACCGTTTTCGATGAAGAAGCTTTGTCGCGTTTGCAAGGCGATGTGGCCATCGGTCACGTTCGTTATTCAACCACGGGTATGAATTTGTTAACCAATGCGCAGCCGCTGACCGCGAATTTGTTATCGGGCCCAGTCGCATTGGCGCACAATGGAAATATTGTTAATTCCGATCAGTTACGTGAAGAGTTAAAAGTGAAGGGTGCGATTTTTCAAGGGACGAATGATACTGAAATTTTATTGCATCTATTGGCGCGAATTTCTAGTTCCGATCTGATTCATTGTTTACAAAAAACTTTGCCACAATTGGTTGGAGCTTTCAGTTTTATTTTGCTGACTCATGATCGTATGGTTGGTCTGCGCGATCCGCATGGATTTCGTCCCTTGGTTTTGGGTAAAAAATTAAATGCCAAAGGCGAGTGGTCATGGATGCTTGCCAGTGAAACCTGCGCTTTTGATCTGATTGGCGCTCAATATGTCAGAGAGATTGAACCTGGCGAATTGTTTTGGATCGACGATCAAGGTTGTCACAGTATTCAATGGGCACAATCCGAAAAAAAATCAAAATGCATTTTTGAGTTTGTTTATTTCTCGCGACCAGATTCAGTGGTTTTTGGTCAATCGGCATATGAGGTTCGAAAAGCTTTTGGTCGTATGCTCGCCAAAGAAAGTCCTGTCGATGCTGACGTTGTCATTCCAGTTCCTGATGGTGGAGTGCCGGCGGCGATTGGTTACAGTGCTGCCAGTGGAATTCCTTTTGATCTGGGAATCATTCGTAATCATTATGTTGGACGAACATTTATTCAGCCGCAACCTTCGGTACGAGACTTTGGTGTTAAGGTGAAGTTAAATCCACAACCAGCTGTTTTGTCAGGAAAAAGAGTTATTGTTATAGACGATTCTCTAGTCCGGGGAACCACCAGTCGAAATTTATTGTCATTGATCAGGCAAGCCGGAGCCAAAGAAGTTCATTTGCGAATTGCCAGCCCGCCAACCATCTCGCCTTGTTATTACGGTGTTGATACTCCGCAAAAAGATCAGTTGATTGCAGCCAATCAAAGTATAGAAGAGATTCGCAAATTTGTTGAAGCCGACAGTCTAGCTTACCTATCAATGGATGGGTTGTTTGCATCGGTCAGCGACAAAGGTCAGTTTTGTGCGGCCTGTTTTGATGGGAAATATCCAACATCTTTGTCATAGCCATAGCTTTTGAGTATACTGATCAGGCTGTATGAGGGGTGGCTTTGGTAAAAAAGAATTCAAAAGCGACAACAAAAAAAACAAGAGATCAGAAGCAGCTAAAAAAAGCCAAAGCTTTTGGTCGACTTTTGCCGTTGCATTCGGGGGATGTTGTTGATGTTGTAGCCCCGGGGTCTTCGCCTAAATCTGAAGATGTCAGTAAAGCTCTTGATTTGTTAAAGCTGTGGGGATTGAAACCTCGTCTTCGAGCCGAGTTTTCAGGGCACCCATTTCATTCTCATGAAGACTCTGTTCGCAGTCGATTGCTGATCGATGCATTTTTGGCCAAAGATTCAAAAGCTGTTTTGTGTTTGCGTGGTGGTTATGGTTCTTTGCGAATGATTCCGGCTTTGCTCAAAGTCAAAGCTCGTCTGCAAAAAGCAAAACCAAAAATTTTTCTTGGTTATAGCGATATTACTACTTTGCATTTGTTTGTGCGTCGGATTTTACGATGGCCGGTCAGTTTGCACGGTCCATTGCTTGAAAGTTTAATTTCTGGCAAAATGTCAGATTCAGATGTTGAACATTGCCGTCAGATATTATTCGGTGAAGACCAAAGACAAAACCAAGGTCAAAAACAAGATTCGAAAAAACAAGAACTAAAAGTGCAAACGGCCGGGTTTGAATTAAAAGCAATGAATGCATTGGCAAAAAAAACAAAAAAAATAAATGGAATTTTGATCGGTGGGAATTTGAATGTGCTGCAAAGTTCATTAGGCACAGATTTATCCTTTCAAACAAAAAAGCAAAAGGGTTTGAATGAGATTGTGGTGTTTGAGGATATTGGCGAGCGCGGGTACCGGGTCGATCGAATGCTTGAGCATTTAAAACAAGCCAAAGCTTTTAAAAATTGCAGCGCCATTGTTTTTGGCGACTTTGTTGGTGGTAAAGAAGCGGATGGCAGTGAGACCATAAGTTTTGCGTTGCAAAGATTTGCCAATGAAATCAATATTGCATGTTACAGTGGTTTGCCGATGGGGCATGGTGTGCGCAATCAGATTATACCTTTTGGTCAGAACGCAACAATTCAACTTGATAAAACCACGCAGCCTGCTGATGCTGAAAAATCAGCGATGTTGTCTTTTGATTCGAATTTTTAAACGGAGTTTCTAAAAAATG
>CAZMVK010000053.1:0-20369 GCA_964569545.1 uncultured Bdellovibrio sp. | reverse complement strand
GAAAATTGGTATTCAATTTTAGCCTCGGGTGGTGAGTTGCAACGTGGTGTAATGAAGCCGATTGATAAAATAGGATTTTTTAAAAATTGGATGAGCGTCGCTGTGTTATCGCCAGCTGAATTAAAGAAAAATTTTAAATACTTTTCATCGCTTTGGCGAGGGAATGTTGAGCAAGCCGCCGAATATTATCAAAAAATAATCGAGAGAAGAATTGCGACATATCAAGAAATTCAAGAAAATAAAAAACAAGAAAAAATTCATAAAAAGAATCAGCAAGAGAAAATTCGTAAACTGTACCGAGAGAAAAACTTTTTGAATGAATAGTGTGTGTCCGCATTTGGTCCAGTTTAGCTAGAGAATGGTCCAGTGAAAATCCATAGATTTCGTCGAATCATCATTAATATGTAAAAAAATAAATTTCATTCAGTCGTTAATATGTTAACCTGAAGCTGTTTTAGTGTGTAAAATTGTTGGTGTTTTTAGTTAATTTGAATTGATTAAAAGGAGGACAAGGATGTCTTCAGTATCAGGATCTACAGCGGATCGTCGTGCGCAAACAGATGAGTTACGAAACGCTCGTGAAGAAAATGAAAATCGCGAGGCCGAAGAGACCAAGCGCCATCGTCGTGAAGTCAAAAGACTTTTGGAAAATCAAGATAAAGAAATTCAGTCGATCAAAGAAACCTATGAAAAAAAGATCGAAGATTTGAGAAATCGAAGTGGTTCTTCTCTCAGTGAGAAAGATCAGGCGAATCAAGGGAAAATTGATAAGCTGAGAAGCATGTATGCAGATACCATTCGACGCAAAACCGAAGAGAATGAAAACAAACGGCAAGCGTTGGAAGAGTCTTATCAGAGTCAGATTTCAAAAGATAAAAAAATCAATGATCAACAAAAACAAACTTTAGAGAAAAATTTTAAAAATACCATTTCTAGTCGTGAAGAACAGTACAATGAAACAACGCAAAAAAACCGTGAAGAAATGCAGGGTGCATTGCGCGGTCGAACCAATTCTTTAAATAAAAAAATGGATAAAGAAGTCAAAGCTATCAGTGAGGATCGAGATCGTGAGCTGATGCAATCAAGTAAAGATATCGGTCAAATGAAAGATTATTATCGTAAAAAGCTAGGTGATACAGAAAGAGCTAGTCATGATACAATAGACCGCACGAATCGAAATTGGCAGGATAATTACACGGTACAACAGGTGCAAAATGATCAGCTTATTCGTGGTCGAGACACGGAATTTCAAGCAGCTCGTAAGAGTATGCAGGGTAAATTCGAAAATGCTTTGCAAGGCAAATTGGATGATGTTCAGCAGGCTCATGAAACTTTAAAAGAACAAGCAACCAGTCGAATTGATAGCCAAGTCCGTTCGGCTGTTGGAGAAAATAAAAAAATTCAAAGTGAACGACTTGTTGATGCGATTACTAATAAAAGATTACGTGATCTGGAAAGAAAAAATGTGGTCGAGTCCTATGAAGAGCGTTTTAACAGGCTTGAAGAGGCTCGAAACGGTTTGGTTAAACAGTCCAATGAACTGAATGCAGAGCGAATTGCTAAGGCTAATACTGGTAACAGTAAGATTTTGAATGAGGTTGTTCGCAAGTCGCAGTCGGATAAACGTTTAGCGCAAGAAATGTGGTCCAGTGATAAAGCGATGTCTAAAATATCTCAACAAGACAAAATTGATTATTTGACGAAGAGAACCAATCTGCGGGTCAACCAAATAGTTAAATCGACAGCTGAGGCTCAAGAAGTAGAGCAAAGACAGCATGAAGAAAGTTTGAATTCTCTAAAAGACTCATATGCCAGCGAATTGTCTAAACAGAGACAGGTTCAAATGGAGCAGCTGCAAGATATTTATGTTCGGATGGGTCAAAGATTGAAAGATGTTGAATCACGATATGATGAAAAGTTTGAGAAAACTGTAAACGGTTATGAATCAAAAATTGGTCAGATGGAAGAGAAATTTAAAAAAGATTTAGACAGTCAAGCCAAAGCTTATGAAACTAGAATTGCGGCGCATGGAAAACAAGAACAAACGGAACAGAAATCTCAGCAGATAAAATTTGAATCAAAGGTTTCGCAAGTTCAAGAATTGCATGATAAAGAAATAGACCGTTTGCAAAAACGGCATCAAGAGCAAATGGCTTCGCTTGCGCAAAAAATGAATTACTTAAAAAAAGGATAATATGTTAGTTGATCGTCGAGTAAAAATAGTAGCCACCATAGGTCCAGCAACTCAATCCCCGGAAGCTTTAGAAAAAGCAATGAGATCTGGAATGAATGTGGCGCGTTTGAATTTCAGCCATGGCACTCATGAAAATCATCAAAAGGTTATACATTCATTGCGCGCTATTTCTAAAAAATTAAATGCTCCGATTACTATTTTGCAGGATTTGCAGGGACCTAAAGTTCGTGTCGGAAAATTTGAGAATGGTTCTATCGAATTGATTGAGGGCGAAAAGGTTATTATCACTATCGATAAAGTGTTAGGCAAGCCTGGTTTGATTCCTTCTGATTTTCCAGAGCTTGTGGAGAGTGTAGCTGCTGGCCATAAAATTTTATTAGATGATGGTTTGCTAGAGTTGAAAGTTTTAGCTGTACGTGGCAGCGAGATTGATTGTGAAGTCATTTATGGTGGAGTTTTAAAAGATCGCAAGGGTATGAATGTGCCAGAAGCAGATCTTGCCGTTGATTGTTTGACAGAAAAAGATCTCATTGATTTGCAGTTTGGTCTAGAGCAAGGAGTGGATTGTATTGCGCTCAGTTTTGTTCGTCGAGAACAAGATATAAGACGTCTACGAGAATTGATTGATGTTAAAAATCCAAACACAAAAATTTGTGCCAAGATAGAAATGCTAGAAGCTTTGGACAATCTTGAAGAAATCATTCGATTGTCTGATGTAGTCATGGTTGCCCGCGGCGATTTGGCAGTTGAAATTGGGCAAAGTCGTTTGCCTGGTGTGCAAAAAACAATTATTAGGTTGGCCAATGAAATGAATAAACCTGTGATCACGGCAACGCAGATGCTGGATTCAATGGTTGAAAATCCACGTCCAACACGAGCTGAAATCACTGACGTTGCTAATGCTGTATTAGATGGCTCAGATGCATTGATGCTTTCTGCGGAGTCTGCCAGCGGGAAATATCCATTTCGCTGCATTCGTACCATGCATGAGATTATTTGTGAGGTGGAATCAAAGATTGATCGTTTTTACAAGTTATCAATGGATCAAGAATTTTTAAGCCCAGCAGGTGCAATCGGTGCGAGTGCAAGTTTGAGCGCACTAAAGTTGGATGCGAAAGTTATTGTCTGTTTGACCTCGTCAGGGCGCACAGCAAATATTATTTCAGGTTATCGTCCCAAAGCACGTATCGTTGCGGTGACTGATAATTTAGAAGCGCTCAACCGATTAGAGATCTTATGGGGTGTGCAGACTTTGCTGATCAGGCCGTATTCGAATTTGGAACAGGTTGTGGAGCAAGTCGAGAAGATCTTGGTTCAATACGGATTGGCAAAAACTGGAGACAAAGTGGTGATGACTTATGGTCAACCCATTTATGATGAGTCTAAAACCAATACTCTATATATTTTCACACTGGGTGGAGATCAGTACACTCGTTTGTCTGACGAAATGGTTCCTTTGCGATGTCGTTTAGAGATGGATCCTATTTCTTAGGAGCCATCTTCCGTAAATCTTTTAGAATTTATTTTTTAGAGATAATTTGAGACGAAGCGAGTTGATTCAACTCGCTTCATTTTTTCCACGGCGGGAAGAATTGACTCGTAATAGATTGATAAATTTTTTGCTTTTAGCAACTTCTTCAGGTTTTTCAATTGTTCTGTTTTCTATTTTTTCAAGGCGACTACCAATTTCAAGAACAGACATCAACGTTTTTTCAAGATCTTTGATATCAAAAGGTTTTTGAATATAATCTGTAGCTGCCAACTGCAAAGCTTGTCGTAAAAACTCTTTATCATCGTAGGCAGTCAAAAAGACAAAAGGTACATCGTTGCCTGTGGCTCGGATTTTCTCTAGCAAATCAAGCCCTGAGCCTCCTGGCATGGATATATCAGATAGTACGGCCCGCATTTTATGTTCATTCAGAAGTTTTTCTGCATCTAAAATATTTGTGGCAGTATAGACCTCTATTCCCCAGGATTCTGTGGTTTCTTTTAAAATATCTAAAATGTCCGGTTCGTCTTCAATGATAAGTAATTTAGCCACATCTACCCCTAATGTTGGTAATCTATCATAAACTGAGCATCTTCTTATCGGTTATTTTGCTTCTAGACTTAAACGTTAATTGCAAAGCAAACGAAATCTCATAATGACTGTTTATATTTAGGAATATGAATTAATTTCGTTGTGCACTCAATATAAACAATAATTAATTATTAAAACTGTGTGAAAGTCTATGTCAATGACTCATAAGCTGTCTCATATTGAACCGTAATTTTTTAGGTTGTTTGCTCAAATGATTGGGTAAAACTGAACATGGATTAAATTGAGTCATACTGTATGTGGCCTGTGTTTACTGAAAAAATGTGTATTAACTTATTGTTAGGTAAATGAGAAAAATTTGATGAGTGTATATAAATAACTAAAAAATCCGATAAGAAAGGTATGAGTTTTAAGAAGATAGTAATCAAATATTGGTCAGAAGATCCCTTTATGTCTATGAGCTATTTAGCTAAATATTCATTGATGGGTGTGATTGCTTATCCAGGATGGCATTTTGTTTATAAATATATGAACGAACATTACGTAGACTCATTGTGGGAACGATGTTTGGCAGTTTTTTTTCCTTTTGTCATTATTTTGTTAGATGTGTTCAAGGTCAATCGTTTGTCTTTGTCACAGAAGCTTTTT
The DNA here is from genome assembly GCA_964569545.1 of uncultured Bdellovibrio sp. Taxonomy (GTDB): domain Bacteria; phylum Bdellovibrionota; class Bdellovibrionia; order Bdellovibrionales; family Bdellovibrionaceae; genus CAZMVK01. Next base: position 15,489 of record CAZMVK010000053.1, on the reverse strand, counting down.
GATATTTCAGTTTTCATGGTTCTCATGCATCATTATTGGTTAACAGTCCGCAATGATTTTAATCTTTATTATATAGCTGGCGCTATACTTTCTATCACGGCACTAACCATTATTCTTAATTCCATCCGTGTTTTTTCTGGATTGGCTTTTGTTGCTATGGTTTTTGTGATTTCTGCACATCTCTATAATCCATCAAATCTAACATTGTTTTGGCTCGTTTCTAATATAACTGTTTTAACAATTGCTTCTGCTTCATTGTATTTTCGTTTGATGATGCATGATGAATTAAGCCAGGGGCGTAAAAAAATTGAAAGACAATTCAATATTATTTCTCATGCACATGCGCAGTTGAGTGAACAAAAGGTAAAGGCAGCTCAGGCCAATCGAATGGCTGCGATTGGTGAAATGGCTTCTGGCATAGCCCATGAAATTAATAATCCATTAGCTATTATTCGTGGCGCTGCCGAATCTATTGAAATTAAATTGCAAAAAGAATCTTTAGATGAAGAATTTTTACTTAAAAATACACAACGAATAATTTCAGTTGCAGATAGAATTAAAAAAATCATCAGTGGTCTGAAAACTTTTTCATATGGGCATGATGGTATGCCTTTTGAGAAAAAAACTTTGAAAGAGTTGCTGGATGGTACTTTGGATTTGTGTCAGGAAAAATTTAAAAGCAAACAGGTTGCATTTCATACTGATCTTTTGGATCAAGATGTTGCTTTTGATTGTCAATCGGTTCAGATCAATCAGGTTTTGTTGAATTTACTAAACAACTCGATTGATGCCATCGATAGTTTGCCAGAAAAATGGATTCGAGTAAGCAGTCGTATTATCTTAGAGCGAGGAACTCAGATGATGGAAATTAAAATTTCTGACAGCGGAGCTGGTATTCCTCAGCACATCCAAGCGAAAATTTTTGATCCCTTTTTCACCACAAAAGGGGTTGGTAAAGGCACCGGTCTTGGTCTGAGTATTTCAAAAGGAATCATTGTGAATGGACATCGTGGTGAGTTCTATATAGATCAAAAAAGTCCGCATACGTGTTTTATAATTCGCATACCTTTAGTAAGAGCCGAGTCGTCGGTGGACTCTACAAAAAAGACGGCCTCATGATATAAATCCACGGAGGATTGTTTCCCAATTGAGTTTCTGCATTTTCTCCAAGTTTGGCTCTTTCAAGAATCTGAAACTCTTCACGCCATTGTCGTAGTGATTTATTTTCGTCCTTGTCGTTAAAATCGAAACTGTATTTCTGACAATTTCCATTGGGATCCCATGTTGTTTCGTCACAAAGATTGGATAAAATATTTATTGATGAGTCTGTAAATAAATTCAGCCAGCGCCATAGAGCGATGGGTTCGTTTGAATTCATTGCAGGGTCGATGACGTAAACTTGACCGTTCACTCGCGCTACAGGAGCGACATGATATGTCCAGTTGTTGGTAATGTGATTGAAAATAAATAACTGTTTAACCTTAGGCAGTGCCATTTTATTGAATTGTATGGCGATGTGAGCGGCTCTTTGAAAACAGCCATCCTCTGAGTAAAGCCATGTTATGCGACGTAAGAAGGACGGGATTTCAGTGTCGTTGTACAGTCGTTGATTTTGAACAGTTTTAAAAGCTTGCAAAAGTTGTTGGTAAGATTCCCACTGGGGGATCACTTTCCAATTCAGATTTCCGATAGGGGTTCGCAAAGCGTATGCGGATTGTGGATCGGAGAAGTTGTGACCATTAAAGTCCGTAGTGTGTTTATTTTTTTCTTTATAAGGTGTTGATGCTCGCGTAGGGAGTAGGTCTGACTGAAAAGAGTGTTGAGTTTGCGCCAAAACGGAATCAAGGATTCCGATGTGAATCAACACAAATAGCGCTAATAGAGTTATATTTTTCATACTATCTTTTAATTTTACTGAGCGTATATATCAAGTCCCAATGCGGGGTGACCTTGGCAATTTCGTCATAATTCACGCTGGAAAAAATCACTCCATTTTCACCAGTCATCAGTACGCCCAAAGTTTTTTTCTCAATGAGAGAGGTGGTGTGCTCAATTTTAACCTCAAAACCAAGAGCTGCGACGGATTCAGCAAGTATTTGCGAAAGATTGACTTTCGATAAGTTCTGTTTGTCACGAGGGGCGTCTTTGCCAAAGTGGGCAATGGTTTTCATCCACGGCAGTTCTTCTTCTTTGATCAATGTGCGATCGGATTCTTTTTTGAAAAGCCAATCATTGTACCACTCAACAAAAGAAAACAAATAATCTGTTTTGTAAATGATGATTTGTTGTTTGCCTTCGCCAAGATCTTCAACTTTCAGAAATTTTAGTTCTTCTAGGGCGGTTAATATCTTTTGCATTTTGTGAGTGGCTTCTTGGAAGACCTGAATAGTGTAATTGCGTAGCAACATTCCGTTGAGTACAAGATTTCCATCTTCTGATTTTTTGCCATATCGATGGCTCAATAAATTTAATATTGAAATCATTTTGGTGATAGCGTGTGGAGTGAATAAATCTTCTTCCGAGGTGTCTGTCTTTTCCAGTTGTTTGATGCGCTGATTGGCGTTGCGTAAATGCTCATTCACTGTGCGCATGATGGCTTTGCACCACTCGGGAAAATTTTGAAATTGTGCATAGAGAGCTTTGTAGGGGAGGGCGACAACTTCGCTATCTTTCAGCGCGCGCACCGAAGCCGAGCGAGGTTTGTTGTCAAAAAAGGCCATCTCTCCGACCATGGCGCCGGGGCCGATTTCAGCCAGAATAATTTCAGAGGTGGCTTTGGTTTTTACCACTGCCAGTTTGCCACTTTTAATAACATACATACAATCGGGAGGATCGCCCTCGCGAAATAAATATTGATCCTTAGCAATTTTTTTTGGTCCAGCGTTGCCTGACATCCTCTTTAGTTTAGCGATCTCTTTGAAAATAACAATGAAATCAAAATGTGAAATCGAAATAGGCTGGACTTAAATCCGGCAGATTAAAATTTCATTTCTTTGCAGTCAGCCGCAACTGTCATTTTGCCTTCGGTGTATTGAGTGACAATTTCTGGTGTTAAGCCAGGTGCATACTCGCGCAAGACAAAACCATTTGGAGTGATGTCGATCACACCAAAATCTGAAACAATTTTTTTAATACAGCCAAGGCCTGTTAGTGGCAGAGTGCAATGTTGGCGCAATTTAGAATTTCCTTCTTTATCCGTGTGCTGCATGGCCACGATCACGCGCTTGGCACCAGCAACCAAATCCATTGCTCCGCCCATGCCTTTGACCATTTTCCCGGGAACCATCCAGTTGGCAATGTCACCATTCTCAGAAACTTCCATCGCGCCAAGAACTGTTAGATCTACGTGCCCGCCACGAATCATTGCAAAACTATCAGCAGATGAAAAAAAACTGGCGCCCTTTGCCGCGGTGACGGTTTGTTTTCCGGCATTAATCAAATCCGCATCGATTTCAGATTCTAAAGGGTAAGGTCCTAGGCCTAATAAGCCATTCTCGCTTTGTAACATAACAGTTTTATCGGTTGGAATATAATTGGCCACCAAGGTTGGAATGCCAATGCCTAAGTTGACAGTGAATCCATCTTCAATTTCTTGAGCGATTCGTTGTGCAATCTGTTCGCGTGAAAGACGAGGAAGTAGTGTTATAGACTGAGAATTGTTATTCATTAAAATGTCTCCAATAATTTTCTTTCAATGCTTGTGAGGAGTTTTTAAATCCCAATTTAAAAACTATTAAAAGTAGATATTACTTGCGAACAGTTTTTTGCTCGATACGTTTTTGGTAACCAGTGCCTTGGAAAATTCTTTGAACATATATTCCTGGGGTGTGGACCTGATCGGGGTCCAATTCTCCAACTTCGACAAGTTCTTCGACCTCGGCAATGGTGATTTTTCCTGCGGTTGCCGCCATCGGGTTGAAATTTCTTGCGGTCTTGCGGAAAATTAAATTACCAAATTTGTCGCCTTTCCAAGCTTTGACAAATGCAAAGTCGCCGACAATACCTTTTTCTAAAACGTATTTGCGCCCATCGAAATCGCGAATTTCTTTGCCTTCGGCGATCAGAGTGCCAACACCAGTTGGCGTGTAGAAAGCTGGAATGCCAGCACCTCCTGCTCGCATGCGTTCGGCCAGTGTTCCCTGCGGGCAAAACTCGAGCTCTAATTCGCCAGCTAAAAATTGTTTTTCAAAAGTCGCATTTTCGCCAACATAACTTGAAATCATTTTTTTAATTTGTCTGGTTTGTAAAAGCAAACCCAGGCCCCCGTCGTCAACACCTGCATTATTAGAAACGCAGGTGAGATTTTTAACGCCAGAATCACGCAAGGCTAAAATAGAATTTTCAGGAATTCCGCAAAGACCAAATCCACCAAGGATCAATGTCATTCCATCTTGAATGCCAGTGATTGCAGAGGTTGCATCTTTGAAAACTTTTTTGCTCATATTCTCTCGACGATCAAAGCCACAGCTTCGCCGCCTCCGATGCAAAGAGTTGCTAAGCCATATTTTTTTTGTTGGCTGTGCAAAGCGTGGCACAAGGTTGTTAAAATACGTGCGCCGCTGCCGCCAATAGGGTGGCCAATCGCAACCGCTCCACCATAGACATTTACTTTTTCTGCAGGAATGGAAAGTTCTTTCATTGCCACCATGGTGACATTGGCAAAAGCTTCGTTGATTTCCCAAAGATCAATATCAGAAACTTGCAAAGAGGCTTTTTGTAAAGCCTGGCGAATGGCGCCAACTGGAGCTGTGGTGAACCATTTTGGATCTTGAGCAAATGTTGCTTGTGCAACAATGCGAGCCAAACCTTTCACGCCAGTTTTTTCTTGATGTTTTTTAAATGCGCTCTCAGCCATCAACAACAAAGCGGCTCCACCATCATTGATTTTAGAAGCATTTGCCGCGGTGATGGTGCCTTCTTTGTCAAAAGCAGGTCTTAATCCTGGCATTTTATCAAATTTGGCATTTCCAGGTTCTTCATCTTTGTCGACGACAATGACACCTTTGCGATCTTTGATTTCAACTGGAGCAATTTCATTTACAAAACGACCGGCAGCAATTGCAGCTTGTGCTTTTTGGTAAGAGTGAATCGCAAATTGATCTTGTTCTTCGCGAGTTATTTTATATTCTTTCACGCAAAGTTCAGCGGCCGTTCCCATGTGCCAATTGTTGTATGGATCCCAAAGGCCGTCTTTGATCATTGAATCGACAACCGCAGCTGGACCCATACGATAACCCGTGCGCGAGTTTTCTAATAAGTGTGGAGCTAATGACATATTTTCTTGACCGCCACAAACTGCAATTTGACTGTTGCCAAGGGCGATAGAGTCCGCACCCAACATCACAGCTTTAAGGCCAGAGCCGCAGACTTTGTTGATGGTCAAACAAGGTGTCGAGTTGGCAAGGCCTGCGCCTAATGCGGCTTGACGAGCTGGCGCTTGGCCAACGCCTGCAGTTAAAACCTCACCCATGATGCATTCGTTGACATCAGTTGCTGAGACTTGAGCTTTTTCAAGTGCGGCTTTGATGGCAATTGCGCCCAGCTGCGGCGCAGGGATTTGAGACAATGAGCCTTGAAAACTGCCGACCGGGGTGCGAGCTGCTGAAACAATGACAACCTTTTCCATAAAATTCTCCTTTGATATTAAAACCTTTCAAAGGCACACTCTTTTTGTGGAGGTGTCAATCCATGACATGTTTCAAAAAAATCAAATGGGTTTTATTTTCGTTGTTAGTGATGACGTTGATGATGATCACGTCGTTTTCAATTCTGGCACAAGCGGCAGAGCTTACGGCTCGCTCGGCCTTAGAAGTCACATTGCATGGCAATGAAAAACTGCTGCTAAAGTTGGCTGAGGCTCATGTCACGTTGGTGCAGTCTAACAGTGCAAAACTGAAGATTACATTACGTGAAGGCGACGCGTTGAATGTTGAAGTTAAAAACGGCGTCATTCAGATTATGAATTTAGATCAAGATGTTTTTGTAACTGCAGGAAATAACAGCAAAAGAAAAAATTTAGTCATAGAAATATCAGGGCCTTCATTGTCAGCAGATGTGCATGTTTATGAAGGTTTGATTTCTGCTCAAAGCTGGAGCAAAGATGCGATTTTACATTTACAAAAAGGTAAAATTCAAACCAAGGATTGTGTTGCCGCTCTAAAAATACACAGTCAGTCAGGTGAGGTTTTGGTGCAGGGCAATCACGGGCGTTTGGAAATCAATACTTACAAAGCCAAGGTTATAGTTCGAAATCAAGACGGGGCTTTGAATGTGGATAATTTTGCAGGTGAAACTTTGTTGGAAAAAAATAAAGGGGCTGTAGAGATCAATGTAGGGCAGGGGGCTGCAAAGTTGATGCAAAATTCCGGCAGTCTACAATTTGATATGCAAAAGGGAAATCTAACAGTCAGTGCTCACTCGGGTCGTATTGAGGGGCAAAATGGCGAAGGCAATCTGACCTTATCATCAGTCGGTGAGAGTGATGTCAGTGTGAAATCAAAATCAGGTAGAGTCGTTGTGCAAACTCCAGCAGGTTCAGGGGCTTTGCTAAATGTTTCAACAGCAGAAGGTGAGTTGGCGTTACCAGGTAGTCTGAGGCCGAATCATGATGGCAGCGGTAAATCTTTTCGCGGTCGAATGGCGGGAGTTGGGGCTAAAGGATCTGTGGTAGTTCATTCGCAACAGGGTTCGATTGTAATTCGATAATAAATTGGTATTGACAGCACATGTGAAATCGTTCAAGCATGACTGGCATGAGAAAAACCAATTCTAAAAATAATAAATATGCTAAAAATCATCACAGCAAAGCTCCAGCTAAAGCTGCAGCGAAGCCTCATAAGCCTGCAGCTGCGAAAGCAGCGGCTGCAAAACCAGCAGCGGCATCCAAGCCTGCTGCCAAAACCAGTTCGGCAAAAGCTTCAGCCAAGCCAGTTGCTAAGGCGGCTCCGGCCAAAGCTGTTGCGCACAAAGCTTCAGCTAAGGCGCCGGTAAAAGCTCCTGTTGCTGCAAAAAATGTAAAACAAATTGCAAAACCTGCAGCGAAAGCAGTGGCGGCAAAGTCACCTCCTGCGGCTAAGCCAGCTCCAGAAAAAGCTTCATTGACCAAGGCTGTTGTTGGGATGGCAAAAAAACTTTTGTCAAAACCCAAAGAAGAAATAAAATCTTCAGCGAAGGTCGAAGCTAAAGTAAAACCAGAAGCTAAGGTTTTCGAAGATAAAAAAATAGATAAAACAGCACCAGGTGCTAAGAAAAAAGATAAAAAAGCTAAAAAAAACAAAGAACCAGAAGGTTTTGATCTAGCTGATGATATTTTAGAGACTGACGATGAAATCGGTGGCGAAGAAATTCCGGATCTTTCAGAGTTTGATGAAAACGAAGAAGCTGAAGACATTGATCTTGAAGAAGCTCTAGAATTAGAATTGGCGGCAGAAACAAAAACCGTTAGCGATGACGAAGTTGTTTTAACAGATGCCGATGGTCGCCGTTATTGCCGAGTGCGTGATTGTGATCAGGCAGCCGTGGTTGAAGGTTATTGCCGTTACCACTATTTATTGTTGTGGAAACGCATTCAGGTTCGCCGCAAAATTTTGGCGGATGGAAAATTGGAACGTTACGTGGAAGAGTTGACTTCACGTTACCCAGATAAATTTGTAGAAATGATTCGTAAGGATTTACGCACAGAAAAAGATTTCTTGGCAGCGATTGCTGAGCTTGAGATAGATGAATCAGCATCAGATAATGATTTTGAGGACGAAGCACAGAATTATATCGATGAAGTGCGTGGAGTGACCACCAGTGAAAACAGCATTTCTGATGATGACGAGTTCTAGGCTTTAGAAATTTCTGAAAATAATTAGAAAATTTGCTAAATAAGGAAATTAAACGAAAAAGGGAAAGATTCATCTTTCCCTTTTTTATTTCTGCTTGATGTATTTAATCAAACAAGTTTTTAATCTCGCTAAGGCCTGAAGATATTTCTAACGGCAACAGAGATGCAAAGTTATCTAAAACAATCACCGCATTTTTGCTGGCATCGCCACCACCCTTGAGTGAGCGAATTCGTTGAATAATGCCGCGGTTGACGTCGGCTACGGCTTCATATTTTTTAGATAAATTATCCAAGCTGATTTTGTGGTTTTGGTTTTCTTGAAATAAAAGATACTCATGAATCAGATGCATTCCCAGCGAGCGGACTGTGGTTTCTTCGGTGGTCGAAAACGGCAAATGAAAACGAGCCATCGGTTTAAAAATATGCAGATGCGGGCAGTTGCTGGTGGCCATCAATAAACCAAACAGGGTGAATAATGCAGTTTGTAGATCCGTTTTTTTACCATACATTCGATTTTCAGTTTTAACGAAAACGGTGACTTCGGTGAAACTTTTTTTATCACCAAAAGTATCGGCAGCTTGCGAAAGGTTTTTTGCAACTGGGCAGTATTTTACTTTGTCAGTATTGTAAGGGCAGTGTGTGCATTTGTTATTTGCAAGCAAAGTCCATTCAGGTGCCGCGACATTGTCGTCATCTTTGATAATAAATGTTTTTTCATCGACATTGATTTCAAATGTTTTGTTGTTGGTGTCGTCAAAATTGATGGTGTACTGAAATTTACTCATCGTCATATTTTTGGTTCTTTGAGTGGATTGAAAATAAAATTTATAGGGTCACCTTATGATAATGATAAATTCAGATAAAAACAAATCAAGTTCGGGCTTGATGGTGGAGTCAGTCGAAGGTCGTGTTTGCGTAAAGGTGATAGGGTTATTGAATGCAAAAAACGAAACGATATTCGGCGCATCATCCGCAGCGGTAGTAGCTTCCTAGGATTTACGAAATTCTCAGAGAGAATTATATTTAACAACACTGGTTGATTCATCTAATCAGACAAAACCTACATGCAAATGTTTCTCGAGCAAAATCAAAAAAAATATTGATCATGCCATTCTTCTTGTCAGTATCGTGATCCGAAAATTCAATGCAAAGTTTTCTTTTCTTCGTCAGTCTCGGATTTTTCGCCTTCGTCTGAATCTTCAAGGTCGATTTCGTCAATCTCGCTGCTTTCATCTTCGCTTTCGATCAAGGCTTCAACGTGATCCATGGCATCTTGAGACTCATCTTGCTCGAGCAACAATTGGTCTTCGTCTTCGATTGAAGAGCCCAAAAGGGCGTCGGCCTGAGCTTCTAAAGAAGTGTTGGTTGTCGAGTATTGGATGTATAATTTTTTATTGTCGAAATCGTGCTCTCGCCAGCTGTATGGGAAATCGACCTCGCCAGCCGTTTCGATGTATTCCTGCATCATGCTAGCTGCTGCGTCAATGCTGGCGTGGACACTATTGATAATCGATTCGGAGCCAAGGGGGTTGTATCCCATAGAGACTTCGAAATTGGCTTGAACCAAGCGGCCTTGCTCTAAAAAACCAACGCGCAGAAGAATTTCTTCAGCATAAATGCGGCCTTCGATTACAATTTGGGCATTTTTTAAAGAATCGACAAAAGTTTGGCGAAAGGCCTCTTCAATTTGTGCAATATACTCTTTGGGGAAATGCGTCCATTTTTTTGATTTTTTCAGTCTTGGAATCATGTTTGACACCTCGCAAACGCATCCGTATAACCCAGGTCTGTCTGCGACTCAAAGGAAAAAGAAAAGTGAAAAACGAATCTCTCTCTTCAGAAAACTTAATGAACGCAAATTCTAATCCAACGAATTCAAATATGTCGATCCAGTCGATCCAATTACCCAATGAGATTGCCAGCGAGATAACTAAGGAAGACGCTTTAGATTCACAATCCAACTCTCAAACAAGCCCCTTAGCACAGTTTATTTCGACTGGTGAGCTTTCGCAGGCAAACTTGACAGCCGAAGAAGCTGCAGAACAAAAAGCTTCACGTGAGTTTGCTACCGACAAATTAGGCCGTGGGGTCTATGTGTCAACTTATGGTTGCCAGATGAATGTGAATGATTCAGAGCGAATGACTACTTTGTTAGAGATGGCAAATTTCACTCCAGTGACCTCGCCAGATCAGGCCGATTTAATTATTATCAATTCATGCAGTGTACGTGAAAAGCCAGTGCACAAAGTATATTCTGAGGTCGGTACTTATCGTAAAATGAAACAAAAAAATCCGAACCTAAAAATTGGTGTCGGTGGTTGTGTTGGTCAGCAAGAAAAAGAAAAGCTGATGAAAACTCAACCGATGATTGATTTTGTTTTTGGTACCGATTCGATTGATCAGTTGCCAAGCTTGGTAGCGAGATCTTTTGAAGGCGAAAAGAAAATTGTCAGCGCCAAGTTCGAACACCGCGCACCTTATCATGTCGAAACCTTGGTGCGTAATCCCGGTGTCGCAACGTTTGTGAATATTACCAAGGGGTGTGATAATTTTTGTACGTTTTGTGTTGTGCCTTACACTCGCGGACGCGAGAAGAGCCGGCCTATAGCTCATGTCTTGGATGATATCCGCACCTTGATCAAACGTGGGGTGAAAGAAATCACCTTGCTTGGTCAGAATGTGAATTCATATACTGCTGAAACCGGAGCTGATTTTGCGGATTTGTTAAAAACAGTGGCTCTAGAGACAGATATTGAACGCATTCGATTTACAACTTCGCATCCAAAAGATTTCAATGAGAAATTGGTTGAGGTGATGGCCGCTCATCAAAATAAAATTTGTGATTATATTCATTTGCCATTTCAAAGTGGCAATTCGCGCATTTTAGAAATGATGAATCGTGGTTACACTCGTGAAGAGTATTTGCAAAAGATTGCCATGATCAAACGGATCATGCCGAATGTTTCATTGTCGTCAGATATTATCGTAGGTTTTCCGACAGAAACAGAAGAAGAGTTTTTAGAGACAATGTCGTTGGTAGATGAAGTTGGCTTTGAAACTATTTTTGCTTTTAAATATTCACCACGCCCGTTCACCAAAGCCGCGCGCTTTGAGGGGCATTTGGCTGAAGATGTAAAATCAGAAAGACTGAATCGTTTATTTGATTATCATGATCCTATGGCCACCAAATTGGTTTCTAAATTTGAAGGGCAAAATTTGCAAGTTTTGGTAGAAACATTTGATTCAACACGTGGTTCTTTATCGGGACGGACGACGCAAAATAAATTGGTGCATTTTATTGGCAGTGAAAATTTAGTAGGTCAAACGGTGCCTGTGAAAATCATCAAAGCTTTCCCGGCTGTGTTTAGAGGAGAGCTTTTGCAGTCATGATCTCCATTTTTTCATCGGTCTATTTTGAAGAGAATCGTTTAGTTCCGGAAAAGCTTATTCAGCTAAGGCCTTATGGTATTTCTCTCAATCATGATCCAACAAGGCCGGTGATGATTTTAAAAGACGAGACTGGTCGACATACTATGCCAGTAGCTATCAATCCGTTAGAGGCCGGAGTGGCTTTGCAGCAGGCCAATCCAAGTGCTATGTTAACTACGCCACATCGAGTGACTGAAAAACTTTTAGAAAGTTTAAAAATCAAAATTGAAAAAGCCATTTTTGTTGAGATCAAAGATCATCATCAATACATGCGATTATTTTTTGATGGCCATCCCAGCCAGGGTTCACTGAAAGTTCGTGCAGAAGAGGCTATGTCTTTATGCTTGCATTTGGGTGTTGGTCTTTGGGCGACGGTTGAATTTATCGAAAAAAGTCGACACATGAGTATGGAGCTAGATGGGATTTCTGCCGGTCTACATATGCATGCTGCCGTGCTCAATAAAACTCATCATTATCTGATGTGATTTTCTTTCTGTCTTGAGTGCCTCCATGGTATCTCTATACTTTGTGCAACATAAGAGTTGTTTGCTCAAATATCAGAGAGGATCGTTATGCAAAATAATAAAAAAACAGCAGGAATTATTCAATCTTTGCGCGGATTTTCTCCACAAATAGATTCATCTTGTTTTGTCGCGCCCAATGCCGTTTTAGTCGGTGATGTGGTGATCGGTGAAAGATCATCTGTTTGGTATAATGTGGTCATCCGCGGAGATGTAAATTCCATTCGTATTGGTCGCGAGGTCAATGTGCAAGATGGGACCGTCATTCATGGAACATATCAAGAGCACGGTGTGGTTGTTCACGATCGTGTGACCATTGGTCATTTAGCGATGCTTCATGGTTGTGAGATTGGTCGTGCCTGCCTTATAGGCATGAGTTCTATTGTGATGGATGGGGCGCAAATCGGTGAGTGTTCTATTGTTGGCGCGGGGAGTCTAGTCACTGAGGGTTCCAAGTTTCCGCCGCGCAGTCTCATTTTAGGTAGACCTGCTAAATTCAAGCGTGAATTGTCTCAAGAAGAGGTTGATTTGCTGGAGCAGTCTGCGGACAATTATCTTCTCTACAGTTCGTGGTACATGAATGAAATGGAAGAAAAATCAGAGGTTTGATAACAAGAGATTTTAAATCTTGTTTCAGAGTTATTTTTCATTTTGTTTTTGTGTGTTGGCTGTAAAAACTAGGCGTATTTAATAAACCAGGAGAAAAAATGAGCAAGCCATCGGCAGAAGACTTTGCAAACAATCACTCAAATATTTACGCAAATAATTACGCGCTAACTTTTGATGATATTTTATTGGTTCCACAGTACTCGGAAATTGTTCCTTCCGAAGTTTCAACAGCTTCATTTTTTGCTCGTGGTAAAAGTTTGCAAGTGCCAATTATTTCTTCGGCCATGGACACTGTGACTGAACATCGAGTGGCGCAACGAATGGCGCAAATCGGTGGTTTGGGTGTGATTCATAAAAATCTCTCTATCGAAGAGCAAGCTTCAGAAGTTGAAAAAGTAAAAAAATACGAATCCGGAATGATACTGGATCCAATCACTTTGGGACCCGATGAAAAAGTTCGAGCGGCCACTGAAATAATGAGTCGTTATAAAATCAGTGGTGTACCAATCACTGTGAATAAAAAATTAGTTGGGATTTTAACCAATCGAGATTTGCGTTTTGAAACCAATTTGGATCAGCCGATCAAGGCGTTGATGACATCTGATAAATTAGTGACTGCCAAAGTGGGCACGACATTAGAACAAGCTCGTTTGGTTTTACAAAAACACCGTATTGAAAAATTACCGATCGTTGATGATGCTGGAAATCTTAAAGGTTTGATCACGATCAAAGACATTGAAAAAGCAAAAGACTTTCCGCAGGCGACGAAAGACAGTCATGGTCGTTTGTTTGTGGCCGCTGCCGTTGGTGTTGATGCAAAAGCCGCAGACCGAGTTGCAGCACTGGCTGCCGCCAAAGTCGATGTGCTGGTGATTGATACGGCTCATGGGCACTCAAAAAATGTTATAGCTATGGTTTCCCATGTGGCAAAAAATTATCCAGATGTGATTGTGGTTGCTGGGAATGTCGTGACCGCAGATGGCACGATTGCTTTATTAAATGCGGGAGCTGAGGTTGTCAAAGTTGGTGTCGGCCCTGGCAGTATTTGTACAACTCGTGTTGTGGCAGGCGTTGGTATGCCGCAAATTTCTGCGATCATCGAATGTTCTCAGGCGGCTAAAAAATTGGGTAAAACAATTATTGCAGATGGTGGAATTAAATATTCTGGTGATATTACCAAAGCAATTGCCGTCGGTGCAAATACTGTCATGGTTGGAAATTTAATTGCTGGCAGTGATGAGAGTCCTGGCGAAACGATTTTATATCAAGGACGCAGTTACAAAATGTATCGCGGGATGGGTTCATTGGGTGCGATGGCTCGTGGTTCACGCGATCGTTACGGTCAGATGGATGTGATGGATGATAAATTGGTACCAGAGGGTATCGAGGGGCGAGTCCCAAACAAGGGACCAGTCACTGGTATCATTCATCAGTTGCTGGGTGGTTTGCGTGCGGGCATGGGTTATCTCGGCGCGCCTACGATTGAAGAGTTGCAGCACAAAGCTCGCTTTGTCAAAATCACTTCACAGGGTTTGCGTGAGTCTCATGTTCACGATGTGAGTATCACTAAAGAAGCGCCAAATTATAGAATGGATTGATGATGAAACATAATACTTTTTTGGTTTTGGATTTTGGATCTCAGTTGACTCAGTTGATTGCAAGACGTTTGCGCGAGTTGAATTATTATTCAGAAATTCATGCCTATGATTATCCAATAGAAAAAATCAAGGCCATGCAGCCAGCGGGAATTATTTTAAGCGGAGGTCCTAATTCAGTTTATGAAACGGATTCTCCACGTCGTTCTGTTCAGGAATTGCATGCCATCGCACCATTGATGGGAATTTGTTATGGCATGCAGCTGATCGCTCATGAAATGGGTGGCAAGGTTTCATCGAGCTCGCATCGTGAGTACGGATTGAATCGTGTCAGTTGGCAAGCTTCCGTGGCAAGTCAGTTTGAGAAATTCAATGGTCAAACTGAACAAAAAGTTTGGATGTCTCATGGGGACATCGTTTCTGAGCCTGCCAAGGGTTGCAGCATAGTTGCAAAATCAGAATCTGGCCATCCGGCTGCAATGTTGGGAGATCGTCTGTTTGCTTTGCAATTTCACCCAGAGGTGGATCACACAGAAAATGGCACGGCATTATTAAAATATTTTGCCAAAGATATTTGTCAGGCTGTTGCGGATTGGAATGCACCGCAAATTGTTGAACAATTGCAAGAGCAAGTTCGCGCCAAAGTTGGAACTGAAGCTCATGTGTTGGTGGCCTTGTCTGGAGGCGTGGATTCTTCAGTGGTGGCAACGCTGTTAACAAAAACATTGGGTGCAGAGCGCGTGCACTGTGTATTTGTAAACAATGGTTTGTTACGTCATCAAGAATATGAACAAGTGATGAAGACTTATCATTCAGTTGGTTTGAATGTTCATGGTGTGGATGCAACAAATGAATTTATGACCGCCTTGGCTGGGTTGGAAGATCCAGAAAAAAAACGCAAGGCTATTGGCCGAGTGTTTATTGAAATTTTTGAAGCCCAATTGCATTTGCTGCAAGAAAAAAAACCAGAAACAAAAAAATCAGGTTCTGAAAATCTAATTCAATTTTTAGCACAAGGTACATTATACCCAGATGTCATCGAAAGCTTTTCTTCAAAAGGTGGCCCGAGCCATACTATTAAATCCCATCATAATGTTGGTGGTCTGCCAGAAAAAATGAAATTAAAATTGGTCGAACCCGTTCGAGAATTATTTAAAGATGAGGTTCGTCAAATTGGTCGAGAGCTTGGTTTGCCAGCTGAAATGTTAGGTCGACATCCTTTTCCAGGTCCTGGGCTTGCCATTCGAATCATGGGTGAAGTCAATGCCGAGGCCACGCGTATTGTGCGCGAAGCAGATCACATATTTATTTCGGCTTTAAAAAAACACGATTTGTACAACAAAGTTTGGCAGGCCTTCTGCGTATTGTTGCCAGTCAAAACTGTAGGTGTTCAGGGTGATGGTCGAACTTATGATCAAGTCCTGGCATTGCGTGCGGTGACTTCGAGTGACGGTATGACAGCTGATTGGTATCCTTTTTCTTTTGAGTTTTTACGTGAAGTTTCTAA
>CAZMVK010000052.1:15880-20565 GCA_964569545.1 uncultured Bdellovibrio sp. | reverse complement strand
TAAAAATCCACTTTTGATTTTTGAACCCAATCGGATACGTCGTATCACTCTTCGTAGAGATCCTAAGGACAATATTGCCAAACCATACCTAGAGTCTTTTATTGGCGCCAACGGCGTTACAGGTAATGGAAAAACATTAGGTACCTTGACTGATCGTTGTGTTGTCTATGATGCAAACAAAAAATTAGTGACAAGCTTTAGCAGTGGCAACCCGCGTTCGAGTTGTATATTAAGCAGTGCCGACAAAGCCAAGGGTTACCAAATATATTATACGGCAACGGATCCAGAAAAAATTAGAATAACTCAGTGGTTTGGTCATATGTTTTGGCAGGTATTGCCAAATGGAAGTCTTTATTTTCTTCGCTCATCTTGGGCAACTGGACAGGGAACGGTGACGCAAGATTATGATATTCGTGTTTATAAGTATGATAAAACAAAAAGTTCATATCGTTTGTTTCCATTGATTATCAGTGGAAAAGGAACATTGAAGAATTGTTCGTCTTCCGCGAATTCAAGTGGAGTCATTTTACCATCAACTTGTCAGTCATTATATTTTAATCCGATAGTTGATTTGTTTACAAGAATAGCTGGAATTTCATTTAATGCATTAACTAGCTACGTTAATGCGTTAACGATTAGAATGACGGATGTCATTCAGGTAGGATCTAGTACGACTAATAATTGGTATTCATCTAATGTAAATCCCTATTCGGGAATCGCAAATGGAACAGAAACGCATTACCCTGATGTTAATCCCTGGTTTCGTGGTAATTATGCTACTTCTCGTCGAGGCGATCTTTATAGAATACATAATTATGATAATTCATTATATAAAGTGAATTCATCAAATTCTTCATGGGCAAGAGTTCTCGGTAATGGCGTTTGGAGTAATGACAAAACGTGTGCTGATGGAACTTCAGCACTTGCTTGTTCCGTCAAATTGCAAGATGCATTGATTACATCTGATAATACAATTTTATTCTGGGATAATAATGTTCTGAGAATAATTAACAATTCTGGAACGGTATCAACATTATTTGGACAGAAAATGTCGTCTGGAGAAAATGTGGATCCATTGTTAGCTCGAATTGGCGATACAGATGTGATTTCGCTTTGGGGGGCAGATAATAGAATTACGTTTTTCGATAAAACCAGTTTAACATTTAGAGAAATCGAAATAGGTAATAGTGTCAAAACGATTGCTGGTAATGAACAATGGAAAGATGCGATTTATACTTGGGCTTCTGAATTGTCGACAAAGGTTGCTACGGATTTACATCTTTATTTTTATGGATACTGGGGGAGAAGCTACTTTATAGTAGATAAAGAAAATGGAACGTTGTTCACTACTGAATATGCCGGTGCTCATCCAAATTTAATAAAACTCGATCGTAGCACTGGAAAATGGTCTCGAATTTTTGGAAAATCTGGTGGTACCAAATCTTTATTCACAGCCTCAAATAATGCGTCGACATGTGATGATAATTTATTATCCAGCTGTCGTATGCATACCTCTGATGGTTGGTCCTATTCACCACATATAGTGGGTTATGTCCCTGAACGGGCTGAAAACGGTCAAACATATCCACAGCAAATGATGCTTTTAAGTCATTCGTATTCATCAAACAAACATCTCAAATGTTATGTGAAATCAATTTTTCTAGATAGCAGTATTAATAAAGCACAACATTTTATGGGAAATGAAGATCAGTGTTACGGCATCGATACGGGCGGTGCTGACAATCATTATCCGGATTTGTCTCTTGGAGATTCAATTCAAATGAGCAGTTTGAATAAGTTTCCTTCGCTTAATAATGCACTCAGGATGGTTTATATGCCGTATCCTATTGATGGTTGGTTGACTGCAGAAATGGGTGCGAAAAAAGTTTTTTTAATTAAAAATTATCGTGATTCCGCTAAAAGCTATCAAGTGACTAGGGCCGATGCCATGACTTTGTATCAGTCTACAGCGGATACGATTTCTTCATTTAATTTAGTTTATGATAATGGGACGCCAGTAGTAGTTTATTGTTCACGATCAGGTTCTTTATATAAAATTAAAAACAATACTGAAACACAGTTGCCATTGCCAACTGGTTATACCTGTTATGGAAAAAGCATCGAGATTTCATATGATGGAAAAAAGATAGTCTTCCCAATCAATAATAATAAACTAAAAGGGATAGGTGAATATGAATTGTTTTAACAAGTATATTCTATTTTCCTTTTTAGTTTCGCTTGTTGCTTGTTCTGGGGCTGTTTCTGAAAAACAAACTCAAGAAACCAAATCTGTATCTGCCCCTGGCGTAGGATTGCCCTCTACTGTTCCACCCACGACTGACGATTCAAGCGATGGTAATATAAATGTTGATGACTCAGACGGTGGTAGTGGTGGAGGCAGTGGAAATGGTAGTGGTGGAGGGGGAGGTTCTGGCGGCGGGATTTATACTCCGCCAGAGATTACTGTTTTAAATTTAAAGGGTGGTGAGTTTTTACAAGGTGGATCGACATTTAAAATTTATTTTCAAGTTAGTAATACTTCGATAGACAATACAGTACCTAATGTAACCATGAGTACTATTGAATATCAAAGACCTTCAGATGCGGCCGCAAATGTATGGCGATTGATAAAAGATAAGGTTGTCACAAACAGTGGTGAAACTGTCAGTGTTGATTGGGGAGTCTGTGCAGAGGGCATATCAGTCACGGGGTGCACGGGTCTGGTGGATGGTACTGGATTTAAAATTCGCATTACCAGTTTGGGATCATTTGAACAAACTACGATTTATACTTCGCAAGCATTTATGGTGGATAGCACTAAGCCTTCAACGGCAAATTCGACAATATCTGTAAGTGGTGTGACAACATCAGGAGCCAGGGTGGTGCCATTTATTGAATTTACAGTTACAGGTTTAGCCGACACCATTTCTGGTGTGGATAGCGTTTGTGTAAAAGATTTTAGCACATCAGAGCCAAATATATATGATTCATGTTGGTTGAGTTTGAAAAGTTTAGGTATCAGCGAAAGTCTGTCACCAGCAAGTCTTAGTTTTTATAATTTTTTTGGCTTTGAAAGCACTTCTTCGATTGAGTTTTATTTATGGGCAAAAGATAGGTCTGGTAATATTTCAGCTTTGAATTCGACTTTAAATAAAGATAAATTTATTTTCAATTACACAGCGCCAGCTGCCTCTACGACAACAGGCTACTGGAATGCCTCTGCTGATGCGGCATCTGCGATCAGTGTTAAAACAGATGCCTCAGCCAGTGCGACGATAAAAAATTATTCGGGGATGCCCGCTAATAACTTAACAACAATGGTAGATCCGGGCTCTATGGTTGTAAGCAGTAAAGGCGTTGTTTATATCAAAGACAGTGTCAATGGTATTGTAGCAATAAATCCATTAACTGAGAGTCGATCCATTTTGATTCCAATTAAAGCCAGTCTCGTTGAAGGGCTGTTGTCCAACGTCGCAACTGGTTTAAAAAATCCTTTAAGGATTGCCATTGATAAAGATGATGGTTTGTGGATTTTAGATGAAAATCATTTGGCTTTTATTGATCTCACCTCTGGTACGCCTTCTTTGGCGATCAAGGCTGGTGGTGGCGTATTGACAGATGATGAATTGAGTGACGCAAAAACTTTACAAATTTCATATCATGATAACAATCGATGGTACGGTACATTTCAAGTATTGCCTAATAAAAATGTTGTCTTCTCGGCGGGCGATACTCATGTGGTACTGGATAGTGGAAATGCTACCACCAGTTTTAAACTGAGGGTTTTTAATAATTCAGAAAATAAAATTGATACTATTTATTATTCCGTATTTTAAACAAAGTCATCTACTGATTACGACGTCAGCACTTATTTTCCATTTGGTCCTATCGCAGTTACTTTCAATTTTGAAAAACAAGCTATTGAAAATTTTTACGGAAGATTTTGTTCTGAAACCAATGGTGGAAATAATTGTACGCCATACTTATTGAAATTTAATAATACAGGAACCGTGGTATCAGAAATTTCCCTGACGCAAACGCCATATTTATATAATAACTTTCCATTGATAGTGCAAAATGGTGTTAACGTCTTTGCATTAAATGGTATCAAATCATTTTTATTTTCATATGATATTGAAAATGATAGTTGGTCTAAAATTATTGGATACAATGCCAGAGCTTCGTCATTTTGTAATAATGGAACAGCATCGACTTCATGTAATGTTAGATTCACAGATGCATTTGTTCATAAAAATGGCACTGTATACTTTATGGATCAGACTCGTATTAGGGTGTTGGACCGAGACGGCAGTATCCAGACTATATATCAGCCAGCATTATAAATTTTTATGGAGTTTATTGAAGTCTATTTTATTCAAGACTTTTTAAATCGGACATCGCTTTTTTGATGACTGCCGCTTTTTTATTATTGTAGCGACTCAGCGCATAATGAAGAAATAAAATACTCAGAGTCATTATAAGCAATGGACTTTTTAGGTAAACAAATATTGATTGATATTCCGCCGCTATTGCGTGCGCCGGTTCACGTTGGACCGGCGGGCTTTCTAATTTATTTAACGGTTTGATAGTTTGTTCAATCGTTTTTTTATCTGATTGGGCTTGTGACTTAACAACTGGCAAGTCTAATGGTTGGTCTGGAAAGGTTAAATCCTCATTAGCTAACT
>CAZMVK010000052.1:0-15870 GCA_964569545.1 uncultured Bdellovibrio sp. | reverse complement strand
AGCTATTATCATTGTTACTGTAGTTTTGCAAATCAACAGTTTCTTCTGCCGCATCTTCTTCATCGGCAATGACTTCGGGTAGGTCTGCTTGCTCGACCACAGATTGAGTGAGATCATTTTCTTGATGTTCGGATGCGCACCCTGCACAAAGTATGAAAATCAAAATATACTGTTTCATACTATACAATTCGGAATTTAAAGTCTTGTGAGTAAGTCTAGTTTTATCTTAAATGCTTTCGCACAAGCCTTTTCGTCGCTACATTGATGGTAAAGTAGACTCAACTTTAGTCGACATAAGTGAGGGTGTAGTGAAATCGTTTAAAAGTTTGTCCAGTGTCTGGATTGGAATCTTTACTCTATCTGTGGTATTGTATTTTGGTGTTTTTCAAGGATTCACAGATATTTCAATATTTTTCAACAGTCATGCGTTGATTCTTGTTTTTGGCGGAACGATCGCCATAGCAATGTTGTCATACCCTTTTTCAGTACTGATAGAACTCTATGATTTTATCATATTTGGTTTTTTGATGAAAAAAAAGAGTTCACTTTCTGAAGCTATTTATAATTTCTTGTTGGATGTGTATGAGATAAAAAATGGAAAAAAAGACGCATCAATAGTTCTAAAACATCATAACTTTGTTAACGATGCTTTGCGTTTGGTGTTTGATAGCAAGTACTCAGTAGAAGATGCTGAGTCTATATTAGAGTCTATTAAAGATAGTTTTCATAAAAAATACACAGAAGATGCTAAAATCATGATTAATATTTCAAAATTTCCTCCAGCTTTGGGCTTGTTAGGAGCGAGCACAGGTATGATTCAAATGATGACGAATCTTGGGTCCGGAGGAGCTGCCGCGATTGGTTCAGCGATGGCGGTAGCTTTGACTGCAACTTTTTGGGGTATTGCTGTTGCCAACTTTGTATTTTTACCATTAGCAGATTATGCATTTCGAGCTTCGGAAGAAGATTTATTTATGCGAGACTTGATAATAGAAGGCGTTATTCAAATTAAAATGAATGCGCCGTATTCTATTGTGGTTGAAAGCACATGCGGTCGGTTGCCAGTGGCGGAGCGTTTTCGGGTAATGAGTCAGATTAATAAAAAAATAGAACAATATAATAAACATGACAAAGAATTAAGTGAATATAAATCTCATGCAACAGATAGCTCGCAAGGCTAAGTAAATGGAAATTGAAAATAACGAATCAACAGAGAAAATAAAACCGACAAGACGAAAAAAGAAAAAACAAAAGTCTAGTCATGACATACCACATATCGATGAAAAGTGGTTGGTCAGTTATTCTGATATGATGACCTTACTATTTGGTTTGTTCGTTATGCTTTACTCTATGGCGATTGAAAAAAAAGGAAATATGGATGCGGAATTGAAAAAAATCGCAGAAGAAGGCTTTCAAAAAAAGAAAGATCAAGTAAGTCCAGAGGTTAGCCCAAAAAATATTGAGCAAGATAATTCTAATCAAAATGAAAAAGTGAAACAACCGATTGATGAGCAAGCGAAACAAGATTTAGCAAAAGAGCAAGAATTAGAAAAACAAGATTTGATCAAACAAAAAGCTCAATCATTAGAGGTAAATAAAGATCTGGCAAAAAAAATGCAAGCTATGCAAGGTGCCATGAAGGAATTATTAGAGCAAAAAAAAGAAATGCAAAATCAGATCGTAAAAATGCAAAAAACAGTTGTTAATTCGAAAAAAAGCCCATCAGCAAATACATTTTTAATAATAGCTCGTTGGGAAAAAGAAAAACATGACATAGATTTGGAGATCAAATCTCCGGGTGGTATTTTGTATAATTTTAAAAATAAAACAAATAATGGAGAGGTCGCAGCATTTTTAGTTGATTCGACAAAAGGACCTGGGGTTGAGATGTTTAAAACTGGTGATGAAAAATCTGGTACATACGAAGTTAAGCTTAAATTATACAACACTCGTGGAGATAACACGACATCAAAAGTTGAATTGAATGTGATCAATGCTCAAGGAGAAAAACAAGTTGAGCAAGTCATTCTTACTCCTGAAAAGAGAGAGAAAGTTATTTACATAAATAAGAAAGATTACCTTAAGTAAATGAAAAGTATCTTGTTATATTTAATATTGAATATCGTTTCAAGCTTAGCCTGGGCGGCACAGTACGATCCATATCTTTACCCTGTTGTTAACACAGGTATTAATAAAAAAATATTTGATCCAAAACATGAGATTAATTTTCATTTAGATTATTCGCCTTCGAATGTTTTTTATAGATTGTACGGGGCGGGATTGTCTTATTCAATGAAGATCAATTCTGATTTTAGATGGGAATTAATCAGTTCATCATTCTTTACAATGCAAGCTTCTGTTTTAAATAAAAACATGAGTAATTCCGGAGCAGATTTAAGTTTGGATGTTGCAAAAGGTCCGGATTATATGTTTTTTAGTTCGGCAGAATATTATCCATTATACGGAAAAGGTTTTTTGAAACACCAGTATTTTTCTTTATCACGCATGGGTATTAGCGCTGGTATAGGACAGATATTTTTCTCTGGATTTCCAGCAAATGCAATACAGGTAGGTTTAAAAGGGGCCATGGTTTTTTCAGCTTCTCAAGCGGCTGTATTAGAAATGAATTATGCAAGAACATTTCCTGAGCAAAAATATTTTCAATCTATGTTATTTTTTAAGTTGGGCTGGTTGACTGCGTTTTAATGCAAATTTTGCTTGCTCATTGGATAAGTTGTTTTTATTTAAAGAGAGTTCTTTTTTATATAATTCTCCGATTTGTATAAGTAGGTTATTATCTTGCTTGTAGTCATATAAATCCCGATATAATTTTCCTGCCAAAGTGTAGAGCTGTTGGTCGGCATAAATTTTAGCTAAATTCTTTTTTATGGCCAGTTCAAATCGATTGAATCGAATCGAAGATAAATAAATTTTATAGGCTAAAATCGTTTCTTCCGGAGTCGCTTTTTTAACTAAATATTTTTTGTGAATTTGAATGATGGACTCTCGCAAGCGAGCTTCCCATTTATTTAAAATACCCTGATTCTCATCTTCGCTGGCGAGGGGGCGAGTTGAAAATAAATAAATCCAATAGTCCGCCATTTTTTGTATCCATAAAAGATTAATTTTTTCAGATTCTTCATTTGCTCGGTAGTTTTCTTCTATATTTTTATTGAGTTCTTTGAATGTTGTTGCAAATTTTATGTCAGATAATATTCTTAATGACTGAGTCCTCAATAAATTTGGGAAATTTGGCATTTCGCCTTGAATCTGGCAATTGAATCTGAAAAGAGTTTCTATTTTATCTATTTCGTCAGGCCATAATTCTCCGGTTAAAGGCCATTTGAATTCTGACATTTCTATGTTGTTTTCTGTTTTTAAAATATTATCTGTTAACTGAATATTTTTAATCAATTCATGCCAATTCCAAATGATTGTGCTGTGTTCTAGATGATTAATTATAAGCTCGGTCTCTATTTGCGTACGATAAAATATTTTTTCTTTTTCATCCTGTGCATTATTGTATTTTTGCAAAAAAATAGCGCCTGTTGGTGATTGATTGAACAGATAAATGTATTCAGGTTCATTAAAAAGATCACTTTGATTGAGGATTTTTGAAATAATTTTTGAATATTTTTTTAAGTACAGTTTTTTAGTTTTTTCAAACAAAACTTTGTCGCAATAGGATTTGATTATATTCAACTGAAGCCAGTACACTGATTGCAAATCACGAAGCCATTGATGTTGATCCAATTCTAGTATTTTTGTTTGTGAAAATGATTGATTGTATTTTTTTTCTTTAAAATTAGTTATTGCTAATTGGTACGGAGAAGCTGGTTGATTTGCATATGTTTTGCAAAAAAATTGTACTGTAAAAAATAAAGTAATAGTTTTGATTAAATGTAATTTCATATTTCTATTTTAACTCCCAAGCTCAATGAGAATTCAGGTTCAATTGTCGAGTCTAAAAATGTTATATTTAAAAGTTTTAAATAATATGTTTTTTCATTTTTCATTGTAAGTTCAAAGTTTGTACCTAAACCAACAAAAGAAACAGCATCGATTGTGCTCCATTTAGCTTTTCCATACTCAAAATTAAAATTAATCGTACTCCAAAATGATTTTTGATTTTTAAACATCCATTTAAAATGAAAAGGTTTATACGTCAGGCCGGTGCCCACATATTGGTCCAAATATGGATTTTCTTGAAACTGTATTTTAAAATCTTTTTTTAAATCTGATTCAGTGTTCGTACCTTGGTGGTCGAATTTATGGTAATCTAAAACAGTCCAATGCCAATCTCCTAATATGTGTCGTTCATAAGATATTCCTAGTCCTAAGTATTGATAAAAAGGTGATATTGCAATTGAAGTTGCTTCTACGTTTAAAAAAGATTTCTTAGTGCTAGGCGGAGGGTCGTTAATCACTACAATGACTGATTTGTTGTCAACAATTGCCGCGAATGAATTTACACATAACAAAAATGAAATAACAAAATACCACAATTGCTTCATTTAAAAATGATTAAATAAATTCAGATAAGATGCAATTGTATTGTTTTAATTATTGTAGCACAAAAAGTCAGCTTTCTTGTCCACTGAAAAGCAACGAAGAGTGAAGCTCATTTGGTTATTTTTAGTTTGTGGTGTTTTTATTTACTCCTGCTGGACCTTGATCCTTAGTTTGTCATCGTATTGCTGGTTCAAATGCAAAATTGATTTTATATTATTATTAAACAGGCCATAATTATGCATACGTAAGGCCTGCTTAATAATGAAGGTAAGGTGTCGACTATGTTTAAAGTGAAATCAAAGGGAGCCTTATTAATTACAGTTGCTCTTGTTGCATATATATTCTTCAGCCAATATGCCAATGCTAAATACGAAGTGTTTCAAATGCCACAAAACAGTTTAAGCACAGATTTTCCATTTACTCTTGATGAAGGGTTTGCTGATACGAATTATGGATCAAAGGTGTGGGGTTTGGTTTTAAAGTTCAAGGACAAAGCCTGGAATACAAAAAAAATGAAGCTTAAAGGTGGCGATGTTTTTTCAACTGCGTTGGGTGTAACATTTGTTATCGGCGCTGAAAATAGCATGTTGTTATCTGAAGCAGGAGTGGTTCTTTATCGTATACGTTGGACTCCAGATTTGCAAGGGGTACAGTATGATGGTTGCGAGAATAAACATCTCAGTTTAAATCCTAATAACTTAGTTTTAAAGTTTCCAATTGGTGTGAGTTGTAACTTACGTTCGTTTCAGCCGCAGGTGATTATTTCAACTATTCAGTCGATTGAGTGGTACGATTATACACTTGAAGAAATAGAAGGAAAAGGCGAGCGATGGAAACTTTTTAATTTGCCTTCAGGAAATTTAAACAATACAGAGATTGGTAAGTTTGTTTTCAAAAGCAAAGATAAAAATAAAGATAAAAATAAAGATGTAGAACAGTTGATACAGTTGCCTTTGCAAATCAGTAAACTCAAATTTAATGATGGCGCTGACTCTATAACAAAAACTTTGTATATGGATAAGATTGTTGGTTTCGAATATGAATCTTCTTCTTTAACAACGCCAACTGCTGGGTATTCATCTCCTCATTTTGCAGTTGTGTTGAAAGCTGAAACTGAAAAGGTATACCGAAATTTTAATTTAGGTTTTGCTTCGCGTATTCCATTTGGATTGTCACAAAGTATGGACACATTAGTTTCTCAAAAGACGGCGTTGTCGTCTACATATCTAGGACAAGATGCCGATGGCGTGCGCAAAAATTATCAGTGGGGGCTGGGTCTAAACTATCAAGCAGTTAATTACTATCATAAGACATCTAATTTCTCCGTACAAGCTTCATTAATCGGAGTGGAATTGAAAAACAAATATGTCCGTGGAAAACATAAATATAATTTAGATTTGCAGATGAATAACATTGGTTCGAATGTGTTTTCTGCATACAATGATATTGATTTTTCATACAGTCGACCTACGCAATTGTATGGTGTTTTATGTAGATGGGGTTTGAATATGCGTATGTCTGATATTATGGTTAAGGGCGAATCTGGCGAGGCCAATAAAATCAGCGAGATGGCCTTCGGTGGGTTTTTGAGTTTGTAATAATTTTGAAATTAATTTTGAAATTAAATTTGAATAATTACTTTGAGTTTTGCCAGGGTTGGGCTACGGACTTGGGTCCTCTGATTTTCAATCAGCCTATTTTTTTTGCATACATTTTGTTTGTGCGATGAATTTCTGTTTGGTTTTTGTTTTTTCATTTAAAATTTGGTCAAAAATTTTGCTGAGCAGCATTGCAGTTGACTGTGTCTAATTTTCTCGTCATATCTGACGTTTGCGAAAAATAAAACGTTAAATTTTTTAACCCAAAAAAGGAAGACATCATGAATTTGAATGGCGATTCTATGTTGCTGGCTCCGATGATCGCAGGAGTTGTAGGATTGGTTGTGGCATTGTTGCTTTATGCACGTGTCAAATCTCAACCCGATGGTAATGAAACCATGAACCGTATTGCTGGTTATGTGCGAGCAGGCTCAATGGCATTTTTGGTGCGTGAGTACAAAGTGCTTGCGATTTACTCTGTCGTTGTTGGTTTAGCTCTAGGTCTTTCTTTAGGTTGGTTGGCAGCTGGTTGTTTTGTACTGGGTGCGTTTCTAAGTTTGCTGGCTGGTTTTTTTGGGATGAAGGCTGCAACTTATGCCAACGTTCGTACGACTCAAGCCGCTCGTACGGGTTCAAAATCTAAAGCTTTGTTGGTTGCCTTAGACGGTGGCGCAGTGATGGGATTTTCTGTTGCTGGTCTTGGTCTAATCGGTCTTGGAGTTTTGTACTTTGTTTATAATAGCAGTGATTCTTTAGGTATCGTACTTCACTCATTCGCAGTCGGCGCCAGTTCGATTGCATTGTTTGCTCGTATTGGTGGCGGTATTTATACTAAGGCTGCTGACGTTGGTGCAGATATCGCTGGTAAAGTGATCGAAGGCATTCCGGAAGATGATCCACGCAATCCAGGTGTTATTGCCGATAACGTTGGTGACAATGTTGGTGATGTTGCCGGTATGGGTGCTGATATTTATGAGTCCATGGTTGCGGCGATTGTTTCCGCAATGGCGATTGCATTAACAATTCCATGGGACAAAATGAAAGAGCTGGTTTTAACTGGTGATGAACATTCTCAGCGTATTGCTGCTGTGATGTTGCCTTTGGCTTTGTCGGCTTTGGGTTTGGTGATTTCAGTAGTTGTTATTTTTGCTGCTCGTGCGTTTTCAAATGCTCGTCCTGCGGTTGTTTTGCGTAACAGCTTAATTGTCCCACCGATTTTGTTGACCGTGGCTTCTTATTTATTGGTTCCAATGTTTTCAATTTCACAAAACGTAACGATTGCTTTAGCGGCAGGTGCGTTTGGTGGTGCATTGATCGGTTTGATTACCGAGTACTATACAGCAGCAAAACCGATTCGTTTGGTGGCTGAGGCTAATTTGACTGGTCCTGCAACAGGTATCATTCGCGGTTTGGCTGTTGGTATGGAATCAACTGCAATTCCGATGTTGATCGTTGTGACGGCGGCATACATTGCTGATCGTGCATTGGGTCTTTATGGTATCGCGATGGCAGCTGTTGGTATGTTGGCTGGAACTGCAGTTGTGATGACTGTGGATGCTTACGGACCGATTGCAGATAATGCTGGTGGTATTTCTGAAATGAGTGGTTTAGGTAAAGAAGTTCGTGCGATCACTGATGAGTTGGATTCTGTTGGAAATACAACGGCCGCTATCGGTAAAGGTTTCGCGATCGGTTCTGCTATCTTGACTGTTGTTGCTTTGTTTTCTGCATTCAATATGGAAGTCAATCACGTGCGTATCGCTAAGGGTATGGCAGCGATGTCTTTGGAACTAACAACAAGTGGTGTTTTGATTGGTATCTTGTTGGGCTCTATTTTGCCTTTCTTGGTTGGTTCAACTACAATGATGGCTGTTGGCCGTGCGGCTGGACAAATCGTTGAAGAGATCCGTCGTCAGTTCAAAGAAATTCCAGGTTTGTTGGAATCTAAAGCTGAACCTGAACCAGAAAAAATTGTTGATATTGCGACCAAGGCGGCTCTTTATGAAATGATCTTGCCTGGTATGATCGCAGTTCTTGCTCCGGTTTTGGTTGGATTTATTTTAGGTCCACAGGCTTTGGCTGGATTGCTTGCTGGTTCATTGGCTGTTGGTGCAACGATGTCGTTGTTCATGGCGAATGCTGGTGGTGCTTGGGATAATGCTAAAAAGTTTATTGAAAAAGGTGGTCTGCCAGGTCATCCAAAAGGAAGCGATGCTCACAAAGCCGCTGTCGTTGGTGACACTGTTGGTGATCCATTCAAAGATACTTCAGGTCCAGGTATTGCGATCTTGATTAAAGTAATGTCGGTTGTATCATTGTTAATCGCACAATTGATCGCAACAATCGGTGGCTAAAAAGTGCCAGGCCCTGTTTCTTGTTGCTAAGCAGTAAGATGGGGTTTTGATACAAAGCTAAAATCAAAATTCGAATAAAACAAAATTCTAAGCCCACAATTCGTTTTGGATTGTGGGTTTTTTTTTATTTGGGCTCTAATATCTTCTAGTTGTTGTCCGCCAGTTTTGTAATTCAGTTAGGCTTGTTTAATTAATCAACAGAGGTGATGCTTAAACGGTCAGCTCAGTGTGAACAGGTTGTTTCTGAGGGCTAAATACATGGCACCTCAATTGTAATTAGCTTGGCTATGATGAAAATGTGTTTAGGACTTATTTCATGGGTTTTGTTGTTTGGTGGTGAAAGTTTTGCCAATGTTTCACCTGCAGTAAATTCTACAAATAAATGTCATGGTGTGTATTCTGCGGTTGCTCCGAAGCAGGATTTAACAACCTATTTCTTTGATTTAAAATCGGCGACTAAGGCCAAGTATTTTCAATACGATTTGGAAACTTTGGATCAAGATTTTTGGAATTACCACCGACGTTTTTCTTTTGTTAGCGGAGATGGAGAGCGTGTGGTTCTGTTGACGAAGAATGTCTTCCATGCGGAATTATTTATTCAAGAATTAATTGCGGACGCACAGAAAGAAAAAGCACCAGTTCAAAATAAGTTGCAAGTACCAATGAATCAAATTTATTTTCCACTTGTCGATGCGGTGCAAGTTGATGTTACCAATCTTCTCAGTGAAAAAATCCATTCATTTTTACGTTTAAAAACTTCCCGTCGTGGGCCGAATTGTTGGAATTCTTGTTTGGTCTATTCAAAAATCTTAGACAATATTCGGTACTCGCCAGATTGGGAAATCGATTTTTGGTTGAACAGCCCCTTTGTACAGAGAATCAACTCAGTATCTAGTTTACGCCTGGGTGATATTTTGGTTTTTAAACAAAATAATCAACAAGTACATACCGCTATTTATGTCTCTAAAAATATTTTGCTAACAAAAAATGGATTGACCTCTAAAGCGCGCTATCGATTGATGGACGTCAGAGAAGTTGTAGATTTGTATTTAAACCAAGACGGTGGAGAGATGCAGGCTTATCGAGTCGGAGATGTGGCTCAATTCTATAAAAAAATTGATGCATTGATGCCGCCACTTTATTTTATTTTGATAGATAAGGTCGATAGTTTTGAAAAACAATTGGCGGATCATTTTCGTCAGAATAGCGGTCCAGTTGATAGCGATTTTCTCATTGAAAGTACTAAATTTATTAGAGCTCAGGCTGATGTTGTCATTTCATATATTGAACAGCTCGGCGGAACAGAGTCTTACTTTGCAGCAAGAGCGAATTATTCTAAATCAGAAGAAGATCACCTGAGATTGACAGCGTGGATGGGTTTGTATATGAGGCTGTATTCGCTATCATTACCAAGTAATAAATAAATAATTTCTTTATAAGAATGCAGAAGCCTCTCTTTTGACTTCTGTGTATTGTGGAATATGACATGCAAAACGATCCATTTTTCACGAACAAAGCGCCAAACCTAGCTTGGTTGATTGACAAACACTGAGAATGTTTTGATCATAAATAAATGAAGTCATTGAATTCAAAAAAAAGAAATATTTTATTTTTCCCTTTTGTTTTTTATGTGTTGTTTGTCCACCACGGGGCTGGCGCAAAGTAAATCATATGTTAAATTGCAAAATGAATTGTCTGCAAAAAAATCTTTGTTTGTAAAAAACAAAGTTGTCGTTGCTGCGGCTGATGAAACTCTTGAGAAATTATTAAAAGCAAAAAGTCCTGCGGTTTTGTCGTGGATGCAACGACGTCATTTATTGAATAAATCAGAAGATGAGATCGTCAAACAGTGGCGAATATATTATATTGACGAGTTTTTTATTCGTCAGTACCCATTTCGTGTTGATGCAGACGACAAGGCCAAAACCAATGCCGACAAGTTAAATAAAATATATGAAGATTTTGCTAATGATTTAAATAAAAAGTTTCTGACAAAAAAATATCGAAAACAGGTCGAAGGTATTTTTGCTAAAACAAAAAAACAATCGTTATTGGTGATTGAACAAATGAATCTGTTGCCAGAGCAAAAAAAGCAGTTAACGAAGATTGTCAGTGGAATTTCTTTGTATTGGTTTGATGACTTTAAATCATCTCGATTTGCAAATAAGGCATCAGAGTTTATAAATTGGGGTGTGGCTTACGATCCTGAGCACAATGAAATCAATATAGGTCTGGATATTTTAAGTTATCCAGAGCGAGAGGCTTCACATGAAACACTGTTAGCTGTTTTTGCTCATGAAATGGCTCATGCCTTTGATTCGTGTCGTTGGTCTGCTTTTCAGCAAGGTGCTTGGCCCTTTGCAAAGGTGGGTGAGTGTCTGCGAGGTGTGTCCAGTGTGCATGCGCTGAAGCGAGATGATGTTTTGTTGGATCAATGGCTGAAGCAGCATCCTGAGGTGGCAGCAGATGCCGCAGGTTTGAAAAAGAACAATACCTGCAATAGTTCTAAATATCCGCCCGAAGGAACGCAAGCTGATCAATTGCCAGAGTCTTTTGCTGATTGGTATTCTGCCGAGGTTTTGGCCTCGGTAATTACTGAAATTAAAATTGTTCGCAGTGATTTACAGCAAGACAAAGAACTGCGCCAGGGATCTTCGTATCCAAAAAATCATGATCGATTGGATCGTATTTATATGGCTCAGCCAAAAATTAAAAAGGCATTAAAGCTTGTCAACGAAGTGGTCTATTGCAGTTTATAATTTCGTTGATTGAGTGATTGAGTGATTGAGTAGAGTGATTGAGTGATTGAGTGATTGAGTGATTGA
This sequence comes from uncultured Bdellovibrio sp., assembly GCA_964569545.1. Classification (GTDB taxonomy): domain Bacteria; phylum Bdellovibrionota; class Bdellovibrionia; order Bdellovibrionales; family Bdellovibrionaceae; genus CAZMVK01. Next base: position 4,581 of record CAZMVK010000052.1, on the reverse strand, counting down.
GTGATTGAGTGATTGAGTGAAGGGTCATCGTTATGGAATTAATTGTTGCGATTTAAGTTGTTCGATTGCATGAGACATTTTTTTTTGCCAGCGAGCTAAGTCCATTTCGCTGGCGTTGGCTTGATTGTGGATATAACCAAAATCATTTGATATTTTATTGAAATCAATTTTAGCTTGAGCCAAAGCAATTCCCATCGCGTTCTGCGAAATTTCAGATAGCAGCATGATTCGTAATTTTGGATTGTCATTTTTTAAATAGCCATATTTGTTTTCAAGGTAAATGCCTACTCGTTGCATGACATCGTTGGTTGCTCCACGGTTGGCAAGATTGCCGTACTGTTTGAAATACTCTAAAAAGATATTATTTTGTAATATTGGGTGATGGTCGATTTGATCTTGAAACAAAAGGTACTCTTTCCAATTGAATTCACTGATTGATGGCAATTGTTCTTGTGTTAAATAATCAAGTTGTGGCGTTTGACTGGCATTAATATTTGAGCTTTTTTGCATTTGTAATGGGTTGAAAAAAGTATGTGGAGTTTTACTATTTTTTTTCAATTGATAATAAATGGTAAGAACTTTTTTATGATCTTCAGTTAAAATTCGGACTAATTCTAAGCTGTCAGCGATATAGTTTTCAATAATTGTGGACTTGGCAAGTGGCAATATAGAATCGCTATTTACACCTTTGTATATTTCAGAGCAGGATTCAGCAGTCGCTGCTATTGCGTTGGCACTCTGCTGTATAAGCAGCAGAGAAAAGGTTAAGGATGCCAGTTTTGCTGATTTTATTGTCATAGACTTTTTATTATACTTGGAACCGTGAATTGATCATAGATGTTATGATTCTAACACTGGTGACATATTTTGTCAGGCGAGAGCGTCTATACAGCGATCTAAGATCAATCAATAGAGCATTCGTCAAAAGCGGTCTCCAGCTTGGATGTTTTGATAGTTGTGTTGCGTATGGCAGCACTCAATGTTGTTTAATTTTTTAAGTAGATGAGAGCAAGTTTTGCCACGAGAACGTCTTTGTGTTAGACTCAGAGTTCATAAACTCAACCAAGGATTATTATGGAAACTCCAACTCATTGTCCAAAATGCAATTCGGAAAATATCTATCAAGATGGAAATTTATGGATGTGTCCCGAATGCTCTCACGAATGGAGTGCATTGGAAGAAAAAGTAGAGATTGTTGAGAAGGTTGATGATGGTAAAATCCGTGATGCCAACGGTAACGTTTTGGCTGATGGTGATTCTGTGATTGTTATCAAGGATTTGAAAATCAAGGGTTCTTCATCTGTGGTAAAAGGCGGAACCAAAGTCCGTAATATTCGTTTAACAGATGCTGGCGACGGTCATGATATTGCCTGTAAGATTGAGGGTTTTGGCGCGATGAATCTTAAGTCAGAATACGTAAAGAAAGCCTAATGCGCAGCTGTTTTTAGTTTAGATTGCTTTCAACTTTGGTTGTGAGCAGAATATTATAATGAATTCTCATTAGGTTTGGCTCTCGCAAGGGGCCGTCCCAATGAGTGAGTGTCCAAACAACAAGTGAGGTCTTATGGCTAATCCAGCGTTGAATGAAAAATTATTAAATAAAATTGGTTCTACAACTTCAGATCGTGCAATGACGATTGATGGAACCATCAACAAAACTGGGATTTTGCTTCTTTGTGCTATTGTTGGTGCTGTGGTTGGCTGGGGCAGCTCATCTTCACTTGTTTTGATCGGATCGATGATCGCGACATTGATTTTATCGCTGTTGATTGTTTTTGGACCTCAGCGAGCGGCGTATTTGTCTCAGCCGTATGCTTTTTTAGAGGGTGTGTTGTTAGGTGCAATTTCTTCGATGTATGCAGCTCTTTATGCTGGGATTGTTTCAAAGGCCTTATTTCTAACTCTTGGGTGTTTGGCAGTGATGTTGGCTTTGTATCGCTTTCGTATCATTCGTGTGACTGAACAGGTGCGCTCGATGATTTTGGCGGCAACGATGGCGATTGCATTGACATATTTGGTGACGATGGTCCTTTCGCTTTTTCATGTCGATGTGCCAATGCTTCATGAAGGTTCATTGATGGGTATCGGTTTTTCTGTTGTGGTCGTTGCGGTGGCTGCATTTAATTTGCTTTTAGATTTTGATTTGATCGAGCAAGCGCAACAACAAGGGGCTCCTAAATATATGGAGTGGTACGGCGGTTTTGCATTATTAGTAACCTTGGTTTGGTTGTATCTTGAGATTTTAAGATTGATGTCTAAATTAAATAAAAAATAATTAGCTGGGCTGTTGATCTAAAATGTCGATCTAAAATAGTTTTCAAATCTAAAATTCTTCGAAAATCAAAATAGCGTATTTTGATTTTAATTACGGGGTCGTCGGCAGATTGAACTGCAATATTTCGCCATTGTACGTGGATAAAAACATGGTTTGATTGTCTTTAAAGGTTATTTGGTTGGCACCTGCGGTCACGGTAAACCCAGCAGCAGAACGAATTGAAAAATGATCTGTGGTATTGTCGCACCAAGATTTTCCCGATGAGATATCATAACAATACAATCCACCGGTGGCTTTGAAATACCAAAGCTGCGAGCCATCTAGGGTAAAACTGAAATTTAAAAACGAGCTGGCACCCAAGGTTAATAAAGTTGCCAAGGTGGCTGTCGTGGTGTTGTCAGGTGTGGTGATGTATCGCATCTTTGCGCTCTCGACAAAATACAATCGGTCACTGGTTGAGTTGTATTGCATGAAGCAGCCTACTGCGTTCTTGCAGCTTGTCCATAACGGAGCCGCGGCAACAGCTCCGGGGGTTGTGATATCTGCACTGGCAGCCGTATTGGTGCTGGCCAAGTAATTGCCGCCTAAAATAATCGGGGTGATGGAATTGGCAAAATCCATATAACGAATACTGATAATGGGATCAAAACCAGTGGTCACAAAGTTCGGCATGACAAACAGACCACTGTTTTTTAAAGTAAAATTTTGAATGCCCGCAAAAACATACAAGCCATAATTAGCAGGGTTGGCATTGTTGGCCGCCAGCTGCAGATTGTTGCTGGTGCTGGCCAGTGTTCGACGAACTATTTTGTTGGTAGCATCGATTGAAATGGCGTCGTTATTGGCGCGCATCCATGGCAAGCCGCTGCTATCAAAGGTCAACGTCATGCCATTTCCGCCAGAGTAAGCGTGGCCCATGGTTAAATTTTTGCTGATGGTTGTTCCGGTCACTGGAATTGAGTTTAAACGGGCTTGATTACCCCACAGTTGGCTGGTGACGCCTGTGGATGGATTGATGTAGCCAAAAACTACGCCAGCTTGCTCAACAAAATAAAGTCCTTCTGGGAATGCAGCCTGATTTGATTCTGATGAATTTTTATAATAGATTCCAGAAAATATACCGCGAGCTACATTTTTGTCTAAACCATCACCGTAAAAAGGTTGTCCACCAAAAACAGTATGCAAAACATTACTGCTATCAAAATATCGCACTGCATAGCTCGATGTAGCATTAGCGCTGGCGCCTTCGCTGAAATACAAAACCCCTGAACGTATTTGAAATTGTGTATTGATTAATCCACAATAATTACTGGTGGTGGTGCCTTCGGCTGTACATCCCGATGAAGACGAGTTGAAAGCAAAATAAGTGGTTGATGTATCTCCATTCGCACCGGCGGTATTGACGGTTACTTTTTCAATGCCGGTTGTGGTTGTTTTATAAAGATAACCATCGGTTGAATTGTAAACTCCGACCCCCATGCTGTAAGGAGCGCTGATGTTGGTGCTATATACAATGCCATTGATAATTTTATATCTGTTCGAATTGGTTGAGTGAGGTATTACCACAATTTTATTACCATTATCCCAAGGAATAATTCCGGAATACATTGGATAATTAGTAGAGCCTGACATTGCAGGTTGTGAATAAGCCGAGCTGCCCGAGGTGATGGTTGCATTGGTGCAGTCGCCAATAATTCTTGTGGTCGCTCCAGCGCTTCCATCTGAGTTTTGCGCGATTTTGATTATGCGTTTTCCATTTGTGCTAATTGTTGTTGAATTGGCCAACGTACCTCCGCAGATAGACCAAGCATAGAGAGAATCGGATTCGTCAAAAGCATAACCACCCGCTGCAATTTGTAAAGATGTAGCAGCCGCTCCACCCTCGTCTAGTAGGCCGCCGCCGGCGTATTTACGAACGTAAGAATTAGCAATGTCGATTTGATAAATAATAGACGTAAAACTTGATGAACCTTGGACCACGCCAACATATAAACGACCTTTACTATCAAACATTAAATTATTATACTCATTTATCGTCATAGCTGGGCTGGCTGGTAATGCTCCATCAACGGGTAAATTTAAAGTGCCGTGTTTAATATATGTCGATACCAAGCCAGTTGTAGCGTCCAGTTTACGAATGCCGGTGGTATAATCTGTCGCATAGATATCGCCATTCAATGGATTGATGGCAAAATGGCTAAAAAATCCATTACCCTTTAGCGCCGCAGCTTTGCCCGTACCACCATCGCCGCGATCTTTTGTTCCAGCATAAACACTCCAGCTGCCAGTATTGAATGGTTGTGAGG
>CAZMVK010000051.1:20335-20662 GCA_964569545.1 uncultured Bdellovibrio sp. | reverse complement strand
AAACAACCTACATTGCTAAAATATTAAAACTGACACCATAAGCACTGTTTGAAAACTTGGTAGCCTGATCTGCAGCATAACTTAAAACCAATGGGCCCAGACCTAGCTCGGCACCAAATGTTATATGATCCCTTGACCGACCTTCTTCAAAGCGCGATGGCTCTGTATAACCACCACCACGTAAATAAAAAGCTAGATTTTTGCTCTTAAAGACAGTGATTTCGACTCCACCGTGCAAGATCTGATAAGCCTTTGGATTTACTAACTCCGAACTCGTACTCACACTCGATACATAAATGGTATTGTCTGCTTTTTCGACCATATCGA
>CAZMVK010000051.1:18550-20325 GCA_964569545.1 uncultured Bdellovibrio sp. | reverse complement strand
TGCTACCAACAAACGACTCCATTGATAAAATGCACCAAGATTTGTTTTAGCAGGTATATAGACATCACGAAAAGCGACGGTATTAAATGCAGTGAGATCATCATCCTTGCTCAAATCCACTTGCATTTTTCTTTTGGGATAATAACTAAAGCCCATCCCCGCTATCTTGTTACGAAACATTAAGCCAGATGAAAAATACTGTCCAGTTCCCGAAGTTCTGATGCCATCAATTGCCGAACTGCCTGTCAAAGTTGAGTTCCGATAATACTCATCAACGCGCTCACTGTGCCCAGTTACACCAAGAGCGACAAATTCACCAAATCGCCTGGTCAACATCATATCAAAACTTGTAACTTTGATTTCCAACCTGGCGACTTCCATATTGCTGATCGGATTTACATCTGAAAACTCATAATAAAATGGCGAGCTATAACCAAGCCCAACGACCCAATCACCCATCCGAACGGCAGCCGCATAGAAATTATACGAATATGGAGAGTCATATTTTGTTTCATAGACACCATACGTTTTTGGGAAATTATAGGCTAACTCTTCATTGTTTACTTTATTGTTCGTGCTGCCGGCATCGAATCGCCAATCAGCAAAGGCTGTACCCGCCGGATTGTAAAGCATTGCAGCTGCATCCTCACTGATCGCAACCGCGGCTCCACCAATTGCCATAACTCGCACTGAACCCTGCGGAAACAAAACATACGTACCATAGTTTTCAATATCTTCTCGTGCGATAGACACTGAACATAAAATCTGTAAAATTATAAACAAACTAAAAATAGACTTCGTTAAATTTCCACGCATTACCCATTAAAAAACTGAATCCTCCTAAGATCAAAACATACAAACTCAAAACGCGACCAAAGTCTTGACAGCTAAACTTTACAAACCAAAAATAGGCTTTGATCTGATTACACGGTCGATGACAATTTTGCGCCACCGATGACTACCCGCTTTGACAAATTCAGCAACATTTATTATCCAGTTTGAAATCTGTGGGTGGGTGAAATATGAAAACAGAAATCAGCGCAAAGCGCCAAAGGTATCTCTACAATCTTTTTCTAAAATCTGTTCCGTCTTTTCTCGTTTTCTTTGTCTTAATATCCACAACTCTCGATTCGGCCAAGGCTTATTCACCACAGGCAAATCAGTGTTCATCGATTTATTCTACTGCAAATTCCGAAATCAATTCTCCGCAAAGCGAAAAATCAAAAAGCAAAAACAATTTTGCCAACGGTGATCACCGCGATGAAATCAAAATAATTTTAGATCAATATTCATTTCCTGAAAAATTCAATGTCGACAAAAGTGATAAAATTCTTCGCGAAGCAATGTTCAGAGCTTTTAAGCAAAAATGTTTATACACTTGCCTGCAAATCAATCGCTCACAAATCTCTGTGGACCACATCCTGCCAGAATCACAAGGCGGACCTAACAATATCTATAATTTCGTATTAGCAGAGAAAAATATCAACAGCGACAAAAGTGATAAATTCGATAATATTTCTGCTATTGGCTTACTGTCCATTGTTCGCCTGCATTTTGCACCCTTGATGATCCACGAATACCAAAAAATCATGATTGATTTATTTAATCTAAATTCGACAAAAAATGCGATGTCTGATGGGGAATTTAAAAACTCTGAACAAAATGTAATTCAAGATCAAAACCCCAAACTACTTGGAACTCAAGATCAGCCAGTCGACAATCAAGCTCATTTATCTATAACAAATTTCAAAACGAAAAAATTATTATATGCTTAT
>CAZMVK010000051.1:0-18512 GCA_964569545.1 uncultured Bdellovibrio sp. | reverse complement strand
CACCTACAAATTAAAATAGATTTTTACAATCCTACAGAGCAAGAAATCAGCAAACTACAAAACTTTATAAACGAAGCTCGTGAGATGAAAATAGAAATCACAGAAAATAATATCAGCCATAACATGGATGTTATTCAATCCGCTGAATTGATCCGAGGCCAAGATGACAATTTGTTTTTTCAGTTTAATATTCCAATCAAATTGCTGACCTGGTTTTCAAAGATGACAACAGAAGAAGCTCTGACCTTGCTTGAAAAGTCCAGCATCCCAGTTCAATCTAATTTAAAAAAGTAGTTTCTCGTAGATATGAGAAAATTGATTTTGGCTCTGATTTTAACTGTGAGTATGCCCCTAGAAATAGTCGATAATTATATCACCGATCAGATTTACCAAAAATCATCTAGACGAATGCGACCTTTGATAAACAAGGTCAGTCCAATCGTCAAAAAGATCACAGCAGTACCTACTCCAACAAGGTTTCGCGCACCCTGCTGCCACCAACCGATAAGCATCAAACACAAACCAAGAAACAGCGGGAACACCTTACGTAAACGAACCCAATTGATTCGTGAAGACACCTGTACCCAACGAGCCGCAATTTCCACGCGTGCATTGCGAATAAATTTAATTTGATTGCTCTGATGATCAATATTTTTTTTCAGGTCTTTTAAAAAAACCTGATGAAACATCTGACGGGCTAAATCGTCTTGCGGCTGAATCTCTTTCAGAGTTTGATATTTTTTTAAAGCAAACGGTAAAGCCTGCAAATCCTCACAACGATGAACAAACTCCATATGTTTTTTCATATTGCTGTAATCACTCAGCAGCTCTTGCCAAGCTTTTACCAAGCTCGGCAAGGCACCAACCTTGGCGTCCATTGGCAGGTCTTCAACCTTTTCAAATAAGATACCACATTTGATACACTCTTTGCTTAAGCGCGGATTGAGCGACTGACATTTTGGACATTTTTTTAATTCTGTCGGCAGAGCACTTTTGTCGACAGAGTCCTGCAATTGAAATGAATCTTTTTGCGAAACAATTTTGGTTTCAATCTTTTTTAGATCCAAAGGTGGAAAATCAAAAGTAAATCTGGTCTTACAAACCGTGCAATAAAAATATGGTGATGTACTTTTAACATCGCGAGATTCAACGCGGAATAATTTGTGGCAACATGGGCAACGCACGTTGAAATGACTCATCGGATTTGCTCCGTGAACCATCTTTTTTTTCGAATTAAAATCTTCCCGTGATTTCAATTTTGTTCCCTCAATATAATTTTCAATGTTAGCCTTGATTAATGATCAAACGAATTCTTGAATATATCAAGCCTAAATATAAATGGGCTCTTTTCTCTGGCGTTCTCGTCGGCTGCTCTTACATTCCGTTTCCGCCGTGGGCATTGTTTTTCTGCTATGTTCCTCTCTGGATTTCACTTGTTCGCGAGTGCCAGAGCTGGAAACAAGCCTTCCGCGCAGCTTGGTGGACACAATTTATTTTGTCATTGATCGGCTTTCATTGGATCGCACATTTGGCTCACGAATTTGGTTTTTTACCGTGGCCGATCGCTGTTTTAATACTGCTTATTTTTTCAGCCCTCATGCATCTCTACATTCCGATAGCCTCAGCAATTGCTTGGCAGCTAAGCAAAAAATGGCACCTGCAAAGGCTTACAAGCTTTTTTCTTTTGGCCGGATTGATGACCTTGGCCGAAATGTATTGGCCCAGTATTTTCAATTGGAACTTGGGATACCCGATGTTGTGGGCTCAATGGCCACTGGCTCAGTGGGCTGATACGATTGGTTTTCAAGGTTTGAGCTTTGCAGTTTATCTCATCAATGCCGTCATCAGCTGGTTGATTTTAAGCGAGTGGCAACGCCGGGAAAGCGGCAGTAAAATTCATTGGTTGCCATCTAAAATTTGGCTCATTATTTTTGCGTCGCTAGTTGTCATTTTGCTTGTTTCAAATCAGCAAGGCGCTGAAAAACGACAATTTTGGCAAAACAAAGTTCAAAACTCAAAACAACAAATCTCGATCCTTGTGGCACAGGCCAATATCGGAAATCTGGAAAAATTTTATGCTGAAAAAGGCATGGGATATCAGCAATACATTATTGATCAGTTTTTTAATTTAACTCGCCAAGGTCTTTTGCAATCACCGAATGCCGATTTGATTTTGTGGCCTGAAAGCGCGTTTCCAGACTATCTTGACCCTTTCGCCGAAAATAGAAAATACCCAAGACAATTCAGACAATTTATCAAGAGCATTCAAAAACCAATTTTGACTGGGGCCTACTCCAAAGACGCACCAGGAATGATTCCGCGACATGATTACAATGGAATATTTTTATTTAATCAAAATGCAGAATTGATTCCACCCGTTTATCACAAAACTCAACTGCTGATTTTTGGCGAGTATTTGCCGCTAGTAGAACAGTTGCCAATTTTAGCAAAATGGAATCCGGGCGGCACTGGATTTGGTCGTGGCCCAGGCCCAACGGTTTTTAATTTCACTCGCCAGAAACAGAATGAGACACTGACTGAAACTCCGACGCAGACTGAAAACATCACTGAAACAATCAAGTTGGGATTGCAAATTTGTTATGAGAGTTTGGACCCATTATTTTCAACTGCACTTAGCAAAAAACAAGCGCAAATTCTTGTGAACGTCACCAATGATTCCTGGTTTGGCGAACGCTTTGAACCCTGGCAGCATTTATATATGACATTGGCTCGTGGACTTGAGAACAGATTGCCATTGATCCGCGCAACCAACACCGGAATCACAACGGCGATTTTAGCTGACGGCACCGTGCTCGAGCATTCGCCAATTTACCAACAATGGGCCCATAGCTTTGATATCACCTACCAAACAGATCATGAGACAACATTTTATACTCGCTGGGCAAATTGGCTTTGGCTCGCCGTCACCCTCTTCATCAGCACTTGCTTGTTGCTAGATATAATCATAAAAAAGAGACGCCATTAAAAAGGTGCCAGGCCCTGTTTCTTGCTGCCTGCCGGCAAGAAACAGGGCCTGGCACCTTTTCCAACTTAGGATTACAAAATATTATGATGCAAAATTTAAATGACAGTTCTACTGAAAAATCTCTTTCTGCTTTAAGCAAAAACATGAATTTGAAACTGACTAGCCTTGATTGGGAAGACATCCTTTTACAGATTCAAAATTTTGCGACCAGTGGGTATGCCAAAATTCAAGTTTCAGAACTCAAAGCCCTGGCTAATCAAGATCTCGCCTACCAGCAAATGCAAAATATTTTTTTTGCACAAGAGTTGGTTCAAACCGGTGTGCGTCCATTCATGGAATCCCTGGATCTTTTTGAATCCTGGCACAGTCGTTTGCGTAAAACAGCCGTGCTTAAAACTTTAGAAATCAAAGATGTCAGACATTTTTGTTTAGAAACTTTGGCTTTGCATGAAGCCTTAGAAACAGTTGAACAGCAATCTGGCAGCGAAAACAAATGGTGCCACAATCTCAATCAATGCCTGATGGACAGCGAAGAACCGCTGTCTGCAATTGATCAGTTGATCACACCACATGGCGAGATTCGTTCAGATGCCAGCGAAAAACTTTTTCAGCTTTTCCGTGAAAAAGAAAATCTCGCAAGACAGATCGAAAAAACTTTAGACAAAACTGTCAACGATCACCAAATGGTCAATTTGCTACAAGACAAATACGTAACCACTCGCGAAGGTCGCTGGGTGTTGCCAATCAAATCTGGCATGCAACATTATATGCCAGGCGTGATTCACAGTTCATCACAGTCTAAACAAACTGTGTTTATGGAGCCTGAATCCATCATCCCCATGAACAATCGTTTGCGCCAGGCCGAACTCGAAGTTGAAATGGAAATTGAAAGATTGTTGACCGAGCTATCAAGCTATCTCAGCAGCTTGAAAAATGAATTTGCCACAACCCGAGACAAATTAGAAGAAGCCGACATCTGTTTAGCCAAAGCACAATGGAGCTTGCGCATTCAAGCACAACCATTTCAATTCTCTCCAGATCGTTTTGTATTAAACGAAGTTCGCCATCCGTTGTTGGTTTTCAATCAAAACGAACAACGCCCCGTTGTTGCCAACACGGTTGAACTGAATGAAAAAAAATCCATTTTGCTTTTATCAGGACCCAATGCCGGTGGAAAAACAGTTTTACTTAAATCGATAGGCCTAGCCGCACAAATGGCTCGTTGTGGTTTACCTATTTGCGCTGCCGACACTTCTGAATTACCGTTTTTTAATCATATACAAATCGGCATAGGTGATTCTCAGAGCGTGGGTGCCGAGCTTTCGACATTTGCGGCACATTTAAAAATCCTGCAGGCTTCTGCTCAGCTCAAGGGTTTAAATAATTTAATTTTGATCGATGAAATTTGCGGCTCTACGGATCCCGAAGAAGGCAGCGCTTTGGCGAGGGCTTTTATCGAGAGATTTTCTTCTCATCAGGTTTTCTCGATTATCACTTCACACCTTGGACCATTAAAAACTGGCTGGACAGATCAAGATCATGTTCTAAATGGTAGCCTTGAGTATGACAACACCAGCGGCAAACCAACCTATCAATTTCTACAAGGCATCCCTGGAGATTCTTTAGCCATTCAAACGGCAAAACGTGTTGGCGTTGATGCAGAAATTGTACAACGATCCACAGAGCTGCTCTCGCCAGAAACGCGCAAACGTTTATCTGCTATTGAAGAATTGGATCGCCTTAAACACGACCTCAGTTTGTTGCAAGATCATCTGCGCAAAGAACAACAGCGAGCAAAATTTGAAAAAGAAAAATACGAGACCTTAACTAAAAAATTCCAAAAAGAAAAAGATGACTTGCTAGCAAAAAGTATCAAACAAGCTGAAAAGAAAATTGAAGAGTTGGTTCAACAAGCCAAGGCCGAACAAACTTTTAAAAAACATACAGCTCTACAAGAAATCAAAATCAACTTGCCAGAAATTGTGAAAAGCAAACCAAGCACTGCTACCAGCGGCAACATTGAAAATGCTAAAGATTTTGCGGCTAGATATCCACCAGGGGCCAGGGTCTACATCCCAAGCCTTAGACAAGATGGCTTGATACAAAGCTTACCAAACAACAAGGGCGAGGTGATGATTCTTTCAGGATCTCTGCGCATGATGTTGCCATGGCAAGATGTCAAGCCACCAGAAAAAGCACAGAATCCAACTGCCGACCTGGTTCGTCGCGCACAGATGCATCAACGATCAAACAATCGAACAACAGTTGCCATTTCCGATGAAGAAAAAATTGTTGATCTGCGAGGACACACTGTCGAAGAGGCTTTGTCGAAATTAGAAATACAGCTAGATCAATCTGCCACAATGAAAGACGATCGAATCAAGGTCATCCATGGTCATGGTACTGAAGCTTTAAAAAAAGCTGTCAGAACTTATTTATCACGCTCAGTGTATGTGAAAAAGTGGAAGGCAGGATCTCCCGAACAAGGTGGCGATGGAATTACTTGGGCAGAATTGTCAGACGAGGGTTAGTCCACATCAAGTGCAGATTTAAAAGCACCATTAAAAGAATCACAGTGCCCGGCAGGCAAGGATGCGAATTTCACGCTCTTGCCCCAGTCCTGATCGAAAGTTTCATTGAGAAATGAAATGGCTTTATTATTTTTAAAAATAATTCCAAACTCACGCGCATAACTTAAAGAATTTATCGAAAAATTCTCAGAGCCAATAAAGGCAATTTTATCATCTATAGAGATCGTTTTCGAGTGCATATATGGAACATCAGCACTAACAGGATTGGGCATGACTCGCGTGTCAGCGCCCCACTCATTCAATGTTTTAAGCGCTCGTTCATTGTTATAGGCGCCGCCATAAACACACTCTGGCGTTAACACTCTGACTGTCACTCCGCGTTTGGCCGCATTACCAAGACTGGCCGTGATGTATGCATCTGTTATATTTTCAACAGTCAGGCGGACTTCGTTTTGCGCACTGTCGATTAATGCTGTTAATTTATCTCGAGAGTTCACAGGACTCCATACTAAATTATTCACTGACAAAACAGGAGTGACCGTACCTCCTGTCTGTGAATTTTGCAGATCTGTTGCAAATACAGATTCATATTCGGCAATCAAGCTTGGCTCTGAAGTGGTCAAACCATAATCACGCATCGTTGAAAAAGATTTTATAAAATTCATTGTCGAGATAAATAAAATTTTATTATCAACAGAAAATGATTTAACGTGACTGATCGAAAAACCAGAAGAGCTTTTTACAATATGAATACCTGCATCGAGCAATCTTTGAAAAAGAATTTTAGCATTACCAAACGATGCCGTTTTGTTGTCGAAAATAATACTGACCTCGACCCCACGCTTTTGTGCTTCGATCAATTTACTGACAACCTGTTCGTCAGTGAGATGATAAATCATCAGGTGAATAGAGATTTTTGCATTGTCGATTAAATCATAAATGACCGTGTGTCCTAGATCCGGAGTTTTGGTCATCACCGCATCGTCGATATTTAGAAAATCGCTGTAGGCATCGGTGCCGCCGGAAAAAGTGTGGACCTGAAACGAAGACTGATTTTGAATTTCACTTTGATTTGAATTCAGCGCCGAAACTGAAACTGAAAGAAAGAACACTAGGACAAAACATAGTTCTCGAGTGGATCTTCGCAGGTGCTTCATAAAGAGCATCTCCAGTTTAATTGTAGACTTAATCTCGTCGCATTTGGTTGTTTTTAGCTTTACAAAGAAACTGAGAGTGAGCAAGAAACTAGATAACAAAAAACTCACTGACTATCTGTGACACGCACACACTGCACCTAAGCCAGCGGTATATGCTATTATCTGAGACAAATTTGGTTGATGCCTAACAAGAACTGCCCGAGATTTGAGATCTTCTTTAAAAAACTGAGGTATGCATTAAAAAAAAATGATGTGGCAAAATTAATACTTGTTGCCAATGCTTAATGAATTTCACAACATACCTGCCTATACGACAAAAAGAGGGGGAAATGATTAAACATAAATGCAAAATTATATTTACGATATTTGCGATTTGTTTTGTTATGATTTTCTCAGGATTATTGGGTCGCATATTGTTAACCGATCATTTCTTCTTTTTTCAGAACTCTATCGTTAAAAATGCTATGCTAAAATTAGATCCACAAAACCGACTTGAAAAAAACAAACAGGATTTGCTGTATTACTTCGTAAGAAAAACTATGTTTTCTGATTACAACAACCTCGGAGAAGTAGACAAAACTCTTTTGAGATTTATCTACGGCTGGGGCATGTGCAACCATCAGGCGCAAATATATTCAGTATTGCTGCAACCTTTGGATATTAAAGCCTCGGTCCATGGTTTGACTTGGAAGAGCGCAAAATCTCACCATGCCGTGGTCTATGTATCAGACTCGACGGATACAATGTCATACGAAGAAATGCTCTCGCACAGCAGCTACTATGATGTCTTTTATGGTGAAATCCTAAGAAACAAACAACAAAACAATGTTCCTTACAAAATCAGCGAGCTCTGTGGATTACCATTAGATTACTTGAAGACACTAACAAAGTATCCGCAATATGTTTTTCCCGAAGCCTATTATGAATATGTAAAAGATTATTCTGACCCTATGATTTTTTGTCGAAAAGGTTATATTTCCGAAAACATTCCAATCAGCAAACGCAATCACCTTTGGATAAACACTATTGATTGGCTGAGATTTTTACCAGCAAAGCAGTTATTAAAGACAATATTATTTACGGAACATTTTAAATTTATACCAATTAGTTTTATGAATGCTGAAAAGATTCCGGCGACATATCAGAATTTTCCAGGAATAACATTACAACAATCTTTGAAATATATTTTCGCGCGCATTGACCACATATTTCTTGATTTACCTGAGGCAATTAAAAGCTATCAAGAATTGGTAGAGATGAAAAACATCAGTCCTATTTTGAGGTCCGTTTGCCAAGAGCATATTACAGATGCTCAGGAATTAATGACGATGCAAAACGGAGACTGGTCGATATTTTATACCAAAGTAGGTCTTTCGAATTAGAACTATACTGAACCCTGCCCTAACTCTTCACCACGACATTCACCAGCTTGTCCGGCACCACGATGACTTTAAGAATTGTCTGACCCACAATGAGCTCCGCCACGGATTCTTTCGCCAACTGTTCGAGCTTCTCGCTAGAGATGCCCCTTAGGGCGTTCACTCGTTTGCGGGGCTTGCCGTTGACCGATATGACGAGCTCAAAATTCGTATCTTCTAAAAGTTCTGGCTTCAGCACCGGCCATTTTTCGAAATCAATGTAACTGGTATGTCCCAACTGCTCCCAGATTTCGGCTGCGATGTGTGGACAAAAAGGCGACAGCATCTTGAGAAAGTTTTCAGCTTGAGCGCGGCTCATGTCGGCAGGATGTTCAGAGATCGTATTTAGAAATTCCATAAAGGCCGCAATCGCCGTGTTGAAATTGAAATTCACAAATGAGTCGTTCACGCGCTTCAAACAGCGATGAAAAGCCTGCTCGATCGCTTGTTGACCCGGCGTTGATGGCAAATTCTTTGCCGAGAACTGCGATTTCAGATCGTCGTTTTCTTCATGGAAGAAATTCCAAACTCGTTTCAAAAAACGTTCACAACCCGGCAAGGCCTCATCCGACCAAGGCTTTTCGTCGTCCAGCGGCCCCATGAACATCTCAAAGGCCCGTAAAACATCACAACCATGCGATGCAATGACATCATCAGGGTTGACTACGTTTCTCAAAGATTTGGACATCTTGGTGATAAATCTTTCGACCTTTTCGCCGTTGGATTTGCGAATCCACTCAGCCCCCTTGGCTTGCACGTGATCTGAAGCCACAAGGCGACCGGTTAAATCTTTGAATGCAAATGCTGTCACCATTCCTTGATTGAACAGTTTTTTAAAAGGCTCAGGATGAGCAACCAAGTTCAAATCAAAAAACACTTTGTGCCAAAATCGTGCGTACAACAAATGCATGACCGCATGTGAAGTCCCGCCGACATACAAATCAACTTGTCCCCAATATTTTGCAGCCTCATTTGAAAATGGCGCTTGCGTATTTTTAGGATCCATAAAGCGCAAATAGTACCAGCAAGATCCCGCCCAACCCGGCATGGTGTCAGTGGAGCGCTTAAGTGGCACACCCGCCATTGATTTCGAAGTGTGATGAACCCATTCAGGGACCCGAGCCAAGGGGGCCGCGCCGTCTTCACTCGGAGTGAAATCCTTCATGTCAGGCAAAACCACTGGCAATTCGGATTCATGCATCGGCACGATCGAACCATCTGGCGCAAATGACAAGGGGAAGGGCTCGCCCCAATAGCGCTGTCGAGAGAAAACCCAGTCCTTCAGTTTGTAGGTGATTTTTTGCTGACCCAAACCGATCTTTTTAAGCTCTGCAGTGATTTGAATTCGCGCTTCATTCGAATTAAGCTTTGAGAATTTGCCGGAATTTTCGAGGACCCCGTCCTCAGTGAAACAAATTTCGGGTGAATTTTTATTAGTTTCTCCCACGACCACGCGAATCTGCGGCAAGCCTTGGTTCTTCGCGAACAAATGATCTCTTTCATCATGAGCTGGCACGGACATCACAGCCCCTGTTCCATATTCCGCGATCACATAGTCCGCAATATATATTGGGATCTTTTTATCAGCAATCAATGGATGGCTAGCAAAGGACCCAGAAAACACGCCGGTGATTTCTTTGATTTCCGATTTGCGCTCACGGTCTGATTTTGATGTGGCTTTCGCAACATATTTTTCAACGGCAGCTTTTTGTTCTGCTGTTGTGAGCCGACCCACCCAAGGATGTTCTGGTGCTAACACCAGCGCCGTCACTCCAAACACGGTGTCGGGCCTGGTGGTAAAGACGCGAATTTTCAAATCCGTCAGTGCTGACAAGACTTGAAAATCAATCTCGGCACCTTCGGAGCGACCAATCCAATCCACTTGCATTTTTTTAACACTCTCGGGCCAATCGAGCTGGCCCAAATCCGAAATCAAGCGGTCGGCATATTCAGTGATCTTGAGCACCCATTGTTTCAGTGGTCGGCGCACGCAAGGGTGATTTCCCCTCTCTGACCTGCCACCGATGACCTCTTCATTGGCCAAAACTGTTCTGAGGTCCTCGCACCACCAAACTGCAACCTCTTTTTGGTAGACCAAACCCTTTTCATAAAGCTTTAAAAACAACCACTGGGTCCAGCGATAGTACTCTGGCAAACTGGTGTCTATCTCGCGCTCCCAATCATAACTCAAACCCAATTTTTTAAGTTGGCTGCGAAAAGTATTGGCGTTTTGTTCGGTGGTGATTCGTGGATGTTGTCCTGTTTGGATCGCATATTGTTCGGCTGGCAAACCAAAAGCATCCCAACCCATTGGATGCAAAACATTGAAACCCTCCATGCGTTTGTGACGGGCAATGATGTCCGTGCCGATATAACCACTGGCATGGCCCACATGCAGTCCGGAACCTGAGGGATATGGGAACATATCTAGAACATAAAAAGATGGCATCAGTGGATCGAATCCGAGCTCACCTGGATTGCGCGCATGGTAGGTCTTCTCTTTGTCCCATCTGGACTGCCATTTTTTTTCAAACTGCTGGGGTGCATATTTTGCCATTATTTACTCCGACGATTGGGCCTGCTTACACTTATGCACTAATTATTTATTGAAAACAAAAAAAACCTACGCAGACAATGGCCTTTCTGCCCAGAGCCGAAGGGGTTTAGCCATTTGATAGCCCAACTTATTCTGTCTTTATATTTTTCACCGAAGCTAAAAACAACTCTTTACTCCACGATGACACCTCATCTGGATCTTTAATAAAAGGCGACACATCTTGTGCCGCATTCTTGAAATCAATTGTGTTTATTCGATCTTCTAAAAGATTCATCAAATCCTGCCTGGTCATAGGCCTATTCTCTGACCAAACTTTACCTTCACGCATTTTACTTTCAAGATATGAAATATTTAACGAAATGTCTTGTCCGATATACCAAAGCAAATCATAGAAATCTCTTCCCTTAATTCTGTTTTTCCATTTTCGAAATAAAATTGCATGCATTTTGCCCGCAAACAAATAAGTTGGCTTTAATACTTTAATCGATGCGGTTATTGGCGGCGACAGTACTTTAACTTCTGTTTCAAATCCCAGAGGCGGAATCACATCCACTTCAAACTTGATGTTCATCGTTTTATTGTTATGAATTTTATCCGTGATACTTTTATCAGCCCCAATTCTCATAATATGAATGCGCGTATTGGCTTTTAAAAATGCAGACTCTACGCCTGACGATACCTTTTTATCGACTTCTTCAATCAGCACCTCCACTCCGAAAGATTTCAAAGTTTCAGCGACAGACTTAAAGTAAGTTCTCAACGAAAAATCTTTTTCTTTCGAGATCAAAGTAAAATCTAAATCTTCTGAAAATCTTGGCAGCCCATAGAATATCCGAAGAGCTGTCCCACCATAAAACGCAGCTTTATCAAAAAAATGAGCCCGAGCCAATCCTGCCAGAGTGATTTCTTGAACGATCTCCTTAAAAGCATTTTCATACTCTATCGCTGTTGATGGTTTGTATTTAGCAATTAGCAAATCAACTGGCCCACTCAATCAAGACTCCTTTTGTTGAATCAACCATCTCAGTATACGGTATTCTTTTGCGTTTCGATGATAAAACGGCAACAGTTGTTTTAAATCACCGATCTCTACACTTTTTAGAAACTGAGTTAAATCTAACCGCAAATCATTTTCTAAAAATTCACGAATATCTTCGTGAGATTTTATTGTTAAATCTTTTGCACGGATATTCACATAATCTATAAGTGCTTTTTCTGGCCTTGCGATCAAAAAAATATCATTGCCACTATGAACCTTGGAAACATATCCCACAGGGTATCTTTTTTTCGTAATATGTTTATATGAAAAAGGCGCATAAGGAGTTTTAAAATCCTTAGAACGCAACGTCGTCACAGATGTTACCACTGTTACTCGGTCTGATATTAAACCATAAAATTGCAAAGCCCACTCCATCGAAACATAAGACGGAAAATACAAAGAATTGGCCACGATTTCATACGAAGTAAGTTTAATATATTTAGATTTCAAATTAAAATATTGTCCACGCTTTAATGAACGTAAATATCCTTTTTTCTTCAGATCAAAAATTTTCTTTTTTGGACTTTTAAAGCTTGAAAACCGATCAGCCAATAAAAGATATTCCACCCTTACAGGCAGCTCGGCTAATAATTCTAAATCTGTCATTTTGCTCTTTTTTTGCATAATTAGTTACTAATATCGTAACTTACCATACGAAACAAGTGCAACAACTTTATAAATTGGATTCTTTTACGTAACTTCGCAAGACTCAAATTGGTAGGGGGTCCTTTTAGTCGATGGAACAATCCAACAAAACCCCAATCTGCGATCCAGTCAAAATCTTCGACACTATAATCAACATTTCATCCTCGACCTCAACCCGTAAAACGGACTTTCATACAAACTGTCTAACACTCTATCAGCGAAAATATATTTCATTTTTCCTTTTGCACAAGCACGTCCAGCAAACCAAAGTCTATCTGCATACTTAGAAAAACTAGACCACGTCTAGAGCGCTTAATTCCTTCGTGCTGTTAACTATTTACGGGTTTTTTCCGATCTGAAGCATGAACAGATACAATGGTGTGGAGACAACAGATGGATGTTGAACCCACCACAAAGGAAGTGTGCTTATGACAAAAAAAATGATTTCTACTTCATTCATTTTTTCTGCCTTGTTAACAACAACGGCGTGTGAGAAAACCAATCGTTCGTTTTCATTACTGAACAGCAACGAGAGTTTCCAGCAAACGGCTCAATACACTTCTCGTAAAATCGATATCCTATGGGTGGTTGATAATTCTGGATCCATGCAGTCTTCTCAAAATAATTTAACAGCGAATTTTCAATCTTTTATTCAAAAATTTCAATCCCTCAATTATGACTTTCAAATGGCCGTCACCAGCACCGACGCTTGGACTGCTCTTTACCAAAACGACGCACGTTACAGTTCCATTTTAAAATCACTTCGTCGTGGAAAAATCACTGGTGATGCCGGAGCTGGATGGTCGTTCTCCCCAGACAGCGGTGTTTCAATTATCGATGGCAATACAGCTAATATTAGCCAAACTTTTTTAACCAATGCAGAACAAGGCATCACTGGCACTGGTGACGAACGAGCTTTTTCAAGCATCAAACAAGTTTTAGATTTCAATCCTTTATTCTTACGTGCAGATGCTTTTTTAGCTGTGATTATTGTCAGCGATGAAGATGATTTTTCTGGCAACACCAGCAACTTTATCGCCGGTGATTATAATAACGAGAGTAACAGCGACCCTGTGACTTTAACAAATACTGGCAGCAATACAGATTTGTTTCACCTTTACAGCGACACTCGACTTGATAGCGTGGATTCATACAAATCATATTTAACCAGCCTCAAAGGTGCAGGACAATTTTCAGTCAGCATGATTGGGGTTTTAGACAACGCTTGTAAAACACAATTAAACACAAGCTTTGGTGGCCGCCGCATTGGCAGAAGATACATGCAATTGGCACAATCAACAAATGGTGCTCAGACATCATTGTGTGGAAACTTTGGAACCTCACTGCAATTGATTTCTGATTCTATTATTGAACTCTCTAGCTCATTTATTTTAAGACGTGAGCCAATTCCAGAATCAATTTCAGTCTCTGTTAACAATGTTGCTGTCGCACAAAATGCAACCAATGGTTGGACTTATAATAACAGCAACTGGACTATCACCTTTCACGGAACAGCAGTTCCAGCGCAAGGTGCGGATGTGCAAATTAGTTTTCAACCAGTACGAGCAACGAACTAGGACTTTAACGTAAGAAAGGAAGATCCAATGACATTAGCAATGGATTTACCAGCATCAAATGAATGGCACATACTAAAGGGTGAAACTCAGTATGGACCTTATTCCTACGAGGAAGTTTTGCGTATGATGCAAAATAATATAGTCTACAGTTTTGATTACCTATGGTCTCCAGAAATGGAAGCCTGGTCACCAGCTGCTGACCTACAAGAATTTTCTTCGGACCGTATAGCGCGTGTTTTAGAACAAAACCCAATCAATGGCGTATTCATTCAGCGCGAACAACAACGAGTTCGTTGTTTGATTCCAATATTTGCCCACAATCAAAATAAAATGTGGGAAGGTGCAGTTGAGAGTTTAAGCCTAGGCGGAGCTCTGCTCTTAATTAAAAATCCAACGTTACTTCCAGGTGAAATGATTCAACTGCATTTTCGTAATCATGCTCAAGGCAAAGTAGCCTTTAACTGCCAAGCAGAAATTATTGGCAAACGTTTGGTTAAAAAAAGAATTCAACATGATACGGCCATTCATTATGCCGTGCGATTTGTGAATAAATCACCCGTGGCTGAACAACAAATTAATAAAACTGTGAGTGAATTATTAACTCAGAAAAAAGGAGCTTAACATGACCAGCTTATTTCAGTTCTTACAAGATGCAGGTTTCATCGGCTGGTGCATATTGATGGTTGGCTTTGCTGCGATGGCCATCGTCTTTGAACGCGGTTATACTTTGTATTATAAATACGGCATGAACTTTAATGAGTTCATGGTGAAAACGCAAAACCTTGTGCTTTCACGCAAGGTGGATGAAGCTTTGCTATATTGTTCTCAAATGCCAGACAAACCAATGGCACAGGCATTTAAAAATATTTTAGAAAAAGCAGATCGCGAAGACGATGCTATTTTTCAAGCTCATGATATTGCCATGGCCGAAACAGTTCCCTTGCTGACTCGCAGACTGCATTATTTATCGATGCTTGCCAATGTTGCGACGTTAATGGGTCTATTGGGTACTATTCATGGATTGATTCTTTCGTTCCAAGCCGTTGCACAAGCCGATCCAGCGCTAAAACAAGCATTGCTTGCAACAGGTATTTCCGTTTCGATGTACACCACGGCATTGGGTTTGGCGGTTGCCATTCCATCCATGGTTTTTTATTCTTTCTTGGTATCCAGACAAAATTCACTGATCGAACAGTTAACTGAAAAATGTGGAAAACTGACTGAGATTTTAACCAGTTCGAATCTTCCACAATTAACTAAAAATCATATTTTCCCAGACAATTTAGCAAAAAATGAATTAGAAAAACATAAAGCTCCACCTGCTTCACAACGAGTATCCTAATTAGGTTTACAAAGAGAGGTTGATCTATGCGACGGATGAAAAAATACACTGCTAACAACCCTGCTGAATTCGAATTGGATTTAGCACCCTTGCTTGCCGTTATGGTCAAGCTAGTTCCTGTGTTATTGATATCATCGGCATTTGTGCAAATTATGACTGTGGAATCACAATTGCCACAAGCGGTTCAAGCGGCAATCTCTGAACAAAAAAATGAAGACATCGCGCGTATTTCATTAGAAGCAAAAAAATCAGAAGGTTTTATATTGTCAGTGACTCGTAAAGGACAAACTGCACAAGTAACAAATGTAGCTCTGAAAAATGGCCAATTTGATTTCGATAGCCTACACCAAGCATTGATTAAAATAAAAAGTGAAAACCCACAGATTTTTTCATTGGACCTAGCTCCGGATCAAGACGTGTCTTACAAAGATGTCGTCAAAATGACGGATGAAGCACGCCGCAGTCGAAGTGAAAAAATTAGATTTCCAATAGTTGATAAAAAAACGAACCAAAACACAACCACCGATTACATGTTTCCAGACATTGTATTTACAAATATTTTCGAAGGATAGGTATCGGACATGAGTTATAGACAAAGCCAAAGAAAACGTTACGAATATGATACGAAAAAACAAAGTACGTTTACTTTGAACATCACTTCGATGACAGATATGTTCACGATCCTGTTGGTGTTTTTGTTACAAACATATTCAACTTCTGATGTGCAAGTAAATATTGATCAGGGTCAACGATTACCAAGCTCTACCTCACAATCAAGTCCCGTTAAATCTATTCAAATTTCTTTGACTAAAAATGAACTTAAAATTTCAGATCAAACAATTGCAAAACTTGTGCATGAAGATTTCGAGAACAAAGACATCAGCAGTTCCGATAGCAATTTCATCACTCCGTTATTTGCAGAACTCGAAAAATTTGCAAAAGATGAAAAACTAAAAGGTAATATCTTAATGAAAGCTGATGAGTCTTTGCCTTATGGAGTTTTACGTAAAGTTATGTATACAGCTTCAATGGCTGGATTTCCAAATTTAAAAATGGCCACAGTTGTTGGTCAATAAAGGTCGTCAATGTTGCAAGAAATGAAATGGTTAAAAATTTCAATTTTAAAAAACTTAGGTCTTACAGGACCAGGTCTTCTTGCTATGGTTATTTATTTAATGATTTCTCCGTTGGCAATCGCTGGCTCTGCTAATAAAAAGAATCTCTCAGATAATGAAAAAGGATTGTTGCCGGAAATTCGTGTTGATTCAAAAAATGAGAATGAAAATCAAAAAAAATCTTTGCAGAGTGAAATTTTAATTACCAAAGCAGAGAATAAAGCGATTCATTCCCTGATTCAGATTATCGAAAAGAAAAAAGGCTCTACACAAGAACCAGATTTATGGTATCGCCTGGCTGAACTGTACATGCGACGGGCGCAATCAGGACGCTTCTTTGACCTTAATAGATCTGAAGATACAACAACACCTGCAAGATGGGAAATGTCTGAGCTCACCGATGAAACTGCAAAGAATTCTTTACGCCGAGCTTTGCAAGTTTATACAAAAATAGAAAAAGAGTTCAAAGCGTTTCGACAAATGGATAGCGTTTATTTTAACGGAGCCTTTGCCAGTCAACAGTTAAAGATGATTAAAAATGCTGAAGCACTTTACAACAAAGTCATCACACAGTTTCCTAAATCTGATCTTGTACCAGATGCCTACCTTGCCCTTGGAGAAATTGCATTTGATGCCCAACGTTTCAGCGAGGCCTTGGATAATTTTCAAGCTATTGAACGTTATCCTCAGGCACAAGTTTATTCTTATGGAATATACAAAGCCGCTTGGGCTCTTTACAATCTTCATCGCAGTGACGAAGCAACTAAAAAACTTGTACAAGTTGTTAAATTTCATGATCCAAAAAACAAAAGAAAAGGTGGATATCATAATTTGCGCAACGAAGCTCTGCGTGATTTAACCCTGTTTTTTGAAGAGACTCAGCCAGCAGACAAAGCTTACGAATTTTTTGCTAAAATTGCCAACGATGACGAAGTTGGCTTTTGTATTAATCTGTTAGCCAAACTATACAACAGTCATTCACGCCTAAAAGAAATGGCTTTGTTTTTAGAGAATTTTGCAAAACAGCAATCTAAATCAGTGTATTTGGTTAAAAATGAAATTTTAATGATCGAAGCTTATGATCTCAACAAACAAAGAGCTGAATCTTTAACTCACCTTAAAAAAGCAGCCGAACTTTGCCAAACAACATCTACCTGGCGCAAGCAAAACATCAACACTGCAAATGAAGAGTGTGACAACAAGCTTGCTCATACCAATATGGAAATTGCTAAAAAATGGTGGGATCTTTGGAATAAAAACAAAACGGCAACTGAAGGTAAGACTCTTGCTGATTACACTCGACAGGTCTTTGAATTGCATTTGGCAAACGAAAACATGGCGCAATCAGATTTCAAATCGCGATATGCCTATGCTGAATTGCTATTTCAATTAGAAAAATATTCTGAAGCCTACGCGCAATACACCCTGGTTTATAATGAAACCAAAGTGGTTGAACCCATGAAACATGATGCTTTGTATGCATCGCTTGTTTCATTTGAAAAATCAAAAAAAAACAAGGATGAACTTTTAAAATTATGTCACACATATTTGAAAAACTATAATAAAGGCGAATTCAACAACCAGATCAAATTCAAGGTTGGATATATAGCTTTTCAAAACAAAAACTTTTCAGAAAGCAAAAAATGGCTACTGCCATTGACAATTAAATTTGATGCCGAGTTCACTGCCAAATCAGAAGATATTTTACTGGATATTTTTGACGCCGAACAAGATTATGTTGCAATAAAAAAGCTGACTGTGTTGATCTTATCTCGAGCAAACATCAAGGAAAATATCGAACGTAAAAAACAAATTGAAAAAATATTGGTTGCTACTGAATACAACCAAATACAATTGCAAGTTCATGAGCTAGAGGAAAAACAAAACGACCAAAACATGCCATCGCGCGAACTTTCGAAATTAAATAGTATTGTCTCTAGCAGCGATCAGTTTTTTAAAAATTATCAAAATTCAGAACTTGGAAAAGAATTAGCACAAAAAGCTTTGTGGCAATCCGTATCTTTGTTGTATGCTAATAAAGAATGGATTCGGGGGGCAGACATGGCTCAGGTTTATGCTAAAAACTATCCCCAAGATCCTCAAGGATTGGCCGCTCTACAAGAGGCAACAAAAATCTATATGCAA
>CAZMVK010000050.1:17671-21369 GCA_964569545.1 uncultured Bdellovibrio sp. | reverse complement strand
GGGCGAAATTTTTGCCAAATCAATATTGGAAAATATTAATCAGATTAAAAATAATTTTTATCTCGTCGACTTTGAACTGCTGAATCAAAATAAAACAGGTCTCGATTTGATTGAAGAGTTGGGCATTGAAAAACACTCAGTATTAGTAACTAGTCGATATGAAGAAAATGACATACAACGAAGAGCGCAAATTATTGGGCTTAAGATATTACCAAAGTCATTGGCTGGATTTGTTCCATTTGTAATTACCAAACCAAAACAAAAGTATGATTTTATTTTGCTTGATGATGATTCGCTTGTTCATTTGACTTGGCAGATGACGGCAAAGGAAAATGGCAAATCATTTCGTGGGTTTTCTACAGGATCAGAATTAAAATCAGCATTGTTTGATATTGATCCAGAATCAAACATCTATATTGATTCCAATTTATCAAATGGCGAAAAGGGCGAGATCATAGCGCAGGAGTTGTTCGTCCTTGGATATAAAAATCTGTATCTTGCTACTGGATATGATGCCAGTGAATTTAAACATGTATCTTGGATAAAGGGAATCGTCGGTAAAGAAATGCCACTGAAAATCTAGATTCGAAGATTTATGTTATTGTTTTCCAACAGAGATCTGATTTTTAATAAATTGCCTGACAAGAATTTACCAAGTTATTTTTATTTGAGCCTGAGATAAAATCTAAAAAGTTTGATTTTATTTGGCTTAGGTTAAAGCGCTGCTCGATCCAATCGTTTACCTTTTCGTGATTCCAATAAACAGTTATTCCGATGATTCCTGTTGCGATCAATGTTGCCCAAGGCATAACGGCAAAGCCAGTTGGATTTAAAAGTGATGCCGTAGTTGCAAAACATCCCAATATAAAACCACGCATTTCTTGCGCTCGGCTAAAGAAAAATTCTGCATTTTTATTTTTACTGCCATCGATGGTAGCAACATGTTCAGACCACGCAAAAGAGGCCACTGTGGCCAGCAAACTTGCAAACAAGGGCATTGTAATCTGATGTAATGCCAGTGTGCCTGTCAAGACTTGGTCGATATAGACGATCAATGTTCTTGAAGAATAGAGTGCCGTAGACAATACAAAGCTTGAAGCAAAACGCACTGCTAAATCGCGAGGGTCCGTGTGTAACAAAGGCAATTGTCTCATGCCAAACACTGTGTGGAAAAATCGTTGAATTGGTTTGGTTGTGTTAGCCCAGGCTTTGTTGTCGATGCCAAAAGCGATAGATGTTGCAATGGTAAACATAATATTGGCGGTGATTTGATAGGTTGAAAGGCCTGCGGTGTGAACCCAAATAAAAGATTCATTTAAAACTGCAAACGTCACAATCATTAAACGAATTTTTGTATTGGCATTGGCTGTATAAATTTTTCCTGGAAACTGTTTAGCCAGAGACCAAAAGTTTTTGCTGGATTCTGATTCTACTGAATTTGCGGGTGCTGTTGTTACAGGGATAATAACTACTGGTAAATTTGATTTAGTTTCATTGATTTTATTCTGATAAAATTCAACCTGATCCGTGCTGATCACCACATTGGCTTTGGGATTTTGTATGCTGCTTTTGATATCGCCATAGGCTTCTTCTAAATTGTCAGCATCCATTGTTTGAATTTGAATCTGTTGTGGTTTGCCAGTCTGCGGGTTGCTGAAGCGAAGGTTGATATCGTCAGACGATTTGTTTGGGTTGGCATGTGAGACCTGGCTATTGAGTAAAACAATAAATATTAGTGCTAAATGAGTCAGTATTATTTTCATCAATTCTCACCAGGTTAGACAAATCAGTTTTAACTTTTCACCAGAGATGAAAAGCATTCAGTTCGTGATTTATTTGGTAATTGCAAATCGAGAGCCATTTTTCGGCACATATAAAAAAAGCCCAGAATCAATCTGGGCTTTTTAACGAGGATTTAATTTAAAATCTCTTTTTTCAGGTCAGATTTGCTCGATTTTTAGCTGTCGAGGATCTTGACTGTTCGGATAAACATTTCACTCTGGATCTTCAAGGTAAGTGTAGCCTGACAAACCCTCTTCGTAATGTTTGATCAACAGTTTGGCCTCTTGTTTACTGATAGAGCCACTCTGGATGCTTTCTTCTGCTGCCAAACGGATGTTATCTACCATGTTGTAATGACGGTACTGAACGTAGCTAAGGACCTCAGTGACGGTGTCACCTGGAATATAATGATCCAAAGTATAGCCGCTCTCGTGCAACGAAACGTGAACAGCATCGGTGTCGCCAAACAAGTTGTGTAAATCGCCCAAGATCTCTTGATATGCACCAGTCAAAAACACACCCAAATAATAATGCTGGTTTGGTTTTAAATCGTGCACGTGCAAGGTTTTTTTGTACTCGCCAGTGGCTGTGTCGATAAATTTTTCGAGCTTGCCGTCAGAGTCACAAGTCAAATCAGCCAGAGTTGCTTGGCGATTAGGTTTTTCGTCAAGACGGTGAATCGGCATCACCGGAAACATTTGTCCCACAGCCCACGAATCTGGAACTGATTGGAAGACAGAAAAATTACAGAAATAAGTATCGCATAATTCTTGTGATAGATGAGTTAAAATATCTTCGCTGTCTTCGACTTGTTTAGCGATCTCGATCATTTTGGTTGCGATCGCGAAGTACATAGCCTCTGCCCATGCACGCTCTTCAAGATTCAATACGCCGTATGTAAACAAAGATAATGTTTCGCTTTTGGCTTGTAACAAGTCATTGAAGCACTCATTCAAGCTGTCTTTGCTGATTTTTTCATAAGTGTATTGCATGTCTTGCAGCAATTGATGATCGTCTTTGGTTGCAGTGCGAGGCGGTTTGTCGCGTCGTAAATCATTCACGCCCATAGCATTGAAAATTAAAATCGAGTGGTGAGCCACCAAGAATCGACCAGACTCAGTAACGATATCTGGATGAGGAATTTCTTTTTCATCACATAAAGATTGTAGAGCTGAAACCACGTCATTGGCGTACTCTTGCTCACTGTAATTCATTGAGCTGTCGCTGCTGCCAGTGCCGTCGTAATCCACACCCAAACCGCCACCGACGTCGATGAATTTCAAGTTGGTTGCGCCCATTTGATAAATTTCAGTATAAAATCTGGCGCCTTCTTTTAATGATGATTTCAAAGATTGAATGACAGGAATTTGTGAGCCGATATGGAAATGTAAAAGCTCAAGACAATCCAACATGTTTTCTTTGCGCAGAAGCTCCATGCCTTCAACGATTTCCATTGAGGTCAAACCGAATTTAGATCTAGCGCCAGAGGAATCAATCCATTTTCCGGCACCCTGAGTATTTAATTTTGCGCGGAAACCAATGTGTGGTTTGGTGTTCAATTTTTTTGATGCTTCGATAATTAATTTAAGTTCTTCGAAACGATCGACAACGATGATGGTGTGACGACCCAGTTTTTGCGATAAGATTGCCGTTTCGATATATTCTGTATCTTTGAAGCCGTTACAGATAATCAAAGCATTCGGTGTGTTCATCAAAGCTAGGACAACCAAAAGTTCTGGTTTGCTGCCGCACTCAAGACCCAGGCGACGATGTCTGCCGTGTTTTAAGATTTCTTCAACCAAGTGTTTCTGTTGGTTGACCTTGATTGGGTAAACTCCACAATAAGAACCTTTAAAGTTGTGATCAGCAATGGCGCGAGCAAAACAATTATTGATCAGCTCAACACGCGATTTGAT
>CAZMVK010000050.1:0-17661 GCA_964569545.1 uncultured Bdellovibrio sp. | reverse complement strand
GAAACGAATCATAATTGGAACGCGCATACCACGATCTAATAAATCTTGAGTCAGTTCATGAAGATCAACAGAATAACCATTGCTTGGGTCTGCACCTGGAGTGACTGAAACGTTGCCATTTTTGTTAATACAGAAATAACCATGGCCCCACTGGTTGATACCGTAAATATCTGCACTCTGTTCTGTGCTCCAAGCTTCTGCTGTTTTTTCTACAGATTTTTCTGCAGAATCAGCGCTGGCTCCAGATTTTGAGTTCAAGTTGTTTAGGATTGTGTTTGCATGGTTCGGTTGAGAACCTGCGCCGCCAGTGGTGGAAGTAGTCGTTGTAGACATGTCGTTTGGGACCCTCGCCGAAGTTAAAAAATAGCTATTTTTTTATCAACAGTTAGGGTCCTAACATAACTTTTAAGCTTTGACGATTAAATTTAAAATCTTGCCAGCTTTGTAAATAACTTTGTCAGCAGATTTTCCATTCATGGCATGAACGACAGTTGCAAGCTTTAAAGCTTCTTCAACAGCTGTGCTTTCGCTGGCGTCGACAGCGATTTCAACAGTTCCGCGCATTTTGCCGTTAACTTGCACACCCATGGTGACCGTATCATCAACGCACAGTTGCGGATTGAACACAGGCCATGGAGCCAAAGATACCAAACCTTGACCGCCAAGCTTGTTCCAAATTTCTTCTGCCAAGTGTGGAGCAAATGGCATCATCAACTGTGACAGAGTTAACAAAACAGATTGCGGGCGAATATTCAGACGATAAAGCTCATTCACCAAAATCATCATTTGGCTGACCGAGGTGTTAAAGCTCAACGTTTCAATATTCTCGGTGATTTTTTTAATTGTTTTGTGCAACAGTTTTTCGATTTCAGCTGGCACTGGTTGGCTGTTGTCGGCGATGATTTGGCCTTCGTCATTGCTGACCAATCTCCAAACGCGATCTAAAAAGCGGCGAACGCCATCAATACCGTTGGTCGCCCATGGTTTGTCTTTATCAAAGGGGCCCATAAAACAAATATACATTCGAGCAGCATCCGCTCCGAATTGATCGCGAACCTCGTCGGGATTGACTGTGTTGCCACGAGATTTCGACATTTTTTCACCATCAGGGCCTAAGACTAAACCTTGATGTGCTAATTTGCGAAAAGGCTCATCGTAAGAAACTAAACCACAATCAAATAAAACTTTTTGCCAGAATCGTGCGTACAACAAATGGCCGACTGTGTGTTCAGCTCCGCCGATGTAAAGATCTACTGGCATCCAATATTTTTGTGCTTCGAATGAAAATGGTTGTTGGTCATTTTGTGGATCTGTATAACGCAAAAAATACCACGAAGAACCAGCAGAGCCAGGCATCGTGTCGATTTCGCGCAATCCATGTTCGCCTTGTGGGCTGGTGTATTGGCGCCATTCTTTTGCATTGGCTAATGGGGCTTCGCCGGAATCTGAAGGTTGGTAATCTGCAACCTCAGGTAAAACGACAGGCAATTCGTTCGCTGGCAAAGCGCGCATGCCTTTGTCTGAGATATGAACGATCGGGAATGGTTCGCCCCAATATCTTTGACGAGAAAAAAGCCAATCGCGCAATTTGTATTGCACCTGTCTGGTGCCTAATTTTTTTTCTTCAAGATGCGATAGCATTTTGCTGACTGCTTGGGATTTATTAAGTCCATTTAAAAAATCAGAATGGATCAGCAAACCATCATCTTCAAAAGCGGTTTGAGTAAAATCATGAACAATATTTTTGTCCACAGGTTGCAGTACGGGTTTGATTGCCAAAGAAAACTTTTTAGCAAAATCATAATCGCGTTGATCATGAGCAGGTACGGCCATGATGGCGCCAGTTCCGTAATCCATCAAAACGTAATCAGCAATCCAGATCGGAATTTTTTCGCCATTAACAGGGTTGATGGCATGAGCGCCAGTGAAAACCCCAGTTTTTTCTTGCGCAGCTTTGCGATCAATTTCAGATTTGCGAGAGGTCTCTGTAATGTATTGCTGGACACTTGTTTTGTTATTGGCCTGAGTGATTTTATGAACCAATGGATGTTCAGGTGCTAACACCATAAAGCTTGCACCAAACAATGTGTCTGGGCGAGTGGTGAAGACGATGATTTTTTCAGAAAGATTTAAGTTTTCTTCAAGAGAGAAATGAACTTGAGCGCCTTCGGATTTACCAATCCAATTGCGTTGCCCCTCTTTGGTGCGTTCTGGCCAATCAATTTTATCTAAATCTTGCAAAAGTCTCTCAGCATAATCCGTGATTTTTAACATCCACTGTTTCATCGGCTGCCGAATCACAGGGTATCCACCGCGTTCGCTTTTGCCATCGACCACTTCTTCGTTGGCGAGCACGGTTTTCAGAGCTGGACACCAATTTACGGGAACTTCTTTTTGATAAGCAAGACCGCGTTCATACAATTTAGTAAAAATAAATTGCGTCCATTTATAATAATTGGGCTCGCATGTTGAGATTTCTCTGGTCCAATCAAAACTCATTCCAAAAGATTGCAACTGACGGCGAAAATTCTCGATTGCATTTTGTGTTGTGATCGCTGGATGAATGCCGGTCTGAATAGCGTACTGTTCTGCTGGCAAACCGAAAGCATCGTAGCCAATCGGATGTAAAACATTAAAACCCTGAGCGCGTTTAAAACGAGAAATAATATCAGTCGGAGTGTACGAAGCTAAATGGCCCACATGCAAGCCGGCACCAGATGGGTACGGGAACATATCAAGAGCATAGTACTTTGGTTTGGTCGAGTTGTTGTCGGCAACAAAAGTTTTATTATCGGCCCATTGTTTTTGCCATTTTTGGTCAATTTCTTGGTGTCGGTAGCTCATGTATTTCCTCCGAAAGAAACGCGTAAGCAAATGGTGTAACACAGTTCCCGCGAGGGATAAAGATTGATGCACAGCCAGACTAGACCTTGTTGCGCTCGCGGCATAAGCAAAGTTGTTCTACAATAAGTACATGAGCTTTGAGCCTTCGCATATTTTACCTAAAGACCGACGCCTGCTGGTGATTGATGACGATCCAGACAGTTTGGCGATTATTTCTGAAGCATTAAATTGGGAAGGTTATCAGGTTCGTACGTCGCTTAGCGGTCACGAGGGTTTGGATCAAATCCAACAATGGAGCCCTGATTTAATTTTATTAGACGTCAATATGCCTGGTATGAACGGTCTTGAAACTTTGAAAGATTTGCGTCAACGAACTCAGTATGTTTCCGTGATGTTTATCTCTGGAAATACGAGCACTGAACATGTGGTGCAGGGACTTGATACAGGGGCGGATGACTACATTCCAAAACCGTTTGCGCCAGTTGAGCTTTTGGCGCGTGTGCGGACCCAATTACGCATTAAAGATTTGAATGACCAATTGAGAATCGCCAATGAAAGATTGAAAGAACTTGTTGATACGGATGATCTGACGGGCTTGTTGAATATGCGTTCTGTTTATCAGCGGCTTGAGTCGGAATTGCAACGGGCGAAACGTTTTGGTCGCCAAGTTTGCGTGGTGATGATGGACATGGATAAATTTAAATCTGTGAACGATGGCCATGATCATCTTTTTGGCAGTTTTGTTCTGTCAGAGGTTGGGAAAATCATTCGGCAGACTATTCGTAATATCGATTTAGGTGCTCGTTATGGCGGTGATGAATTTTTAATGATCTTAACGGAAACCAATGCTGAGGGGGCTGTCAAATTCTGTGAAAGATTGCGCTCGGCAATTGAGCAGTATGATTTTCATAGCGGAAAAGATCAGATTCGTTTGACGGCAAGTATTGGTTTTTCAATAACCTCGCCAGGAGATGGTCAAACTGATGCTCGTGGTTTGGTGAGAACGGCCGATCATGCGTTGTATGAGGCTAAAAAAGCAGGACGTAATTGCGTGCGAGTGATTGAAATTCAAAATGTTCCTGAAAGTGATCCTATTCCATTTAAGAAAAAATCAGTGGTATAGCTGGTTACTGCTTGCGCTTGTGGCATTCTGCCTTTATGAAATTCCCATGATTACAAAACAACAATCCGCTCAAAATAAGGCCACCGTATATTCGGCTTGGGTTTCGTTTATTCTTAGCCTAGTCGTATTCGGTTTTAAATTTATAGCTTATCAAATGACACATTCAACGGCGATTTTTTCTGACGCTATGGAGAGTGTTGTGAATGTTGTGGCTTCTTTTGCCGCATTATTTGTTATGAAGGCGGTGGCAGAACCTGCCGATGAAGAACATCCTTATGGTCACGGTAAACTGGAATATTTTTCGGCTGCCTTTGAAGGTGGATTGATTGCCTTTGCGGCGATTGCGATTGGTGTGGAATCAATCCGTGCCTTGATTCATCCAAAAGAGCTGACTCAGCCAGATATCGGTTTGTGGGTGATGACCGCGGCGGCAGTTGTTAATTTGGGACTGGGTTTGCATTTAAAATATGTTGGCAAAAAATATAAATCAGATGCTTTGTTAGCCAGTGGTGTGCATGTGATTTCAGATGTGTGGACAACGGTTGCTGTCTTGGTTGGATTGGGAATTGTTTGGTGGACGGGGATTTCGTGGATCGATCCATTGTTTGCCTTATTAGTAGCTTTTCATTTGATCTATTCTGGTTATCAAATTGTTAGACAGGCTATTGGTGCTTTGATCGATGAGGTTGAGCCTTCTTCGTTGTTGGATTTGTGCGCGGCATTTCAGAAATGCAAAAAATCTTGGGTTATTGATATTCATCAATTAAAAACCATTCGCTCAGGACATTTTCATCATATTGATGCGCACTTGGTAGTTCCGGAATTTTGGGATATGGGTCGCACTCACGAAGAGATGACTCGGTTTGAAGCTGATGTCGTGTCTGTATATCCATTTGATGGTGAGATTGCCTTTCATTTAGACCCATGTGAAAGAAAA
This sequence comes from uncultured Bdellovibrio sp., assembly GCA_964569545.1. Classification (GTDB taxonomy): domain Bacteria; phylum Bdellovibrionota; class Bdellovibrionia; order Bdellovibrionales; family Bdellovibrionaceae; genus CAZMVK01. The sequence goes on along the minus strand of CAZMVK010000050.1, from coordinate 12,757 downwards.
TATTGTCATATGTGCGAGTTTGAAAACTGTGCCGTCAGAAAAGTTCCTTGTACCAGTCCTCGAAAATTTGAGGTCGAAAAAATGATTCGCGCGCCAGAGGGATTGTTGAAAAAATGAAATCAAATTCAGAAGTGACAAATGAAAAAAATAATTTGGTAAATTTAGAGATTTCCGCGGAGTTAGATGCTGATGCTGATGCTGATGCTTTATCGGATTCGAGCAAAAGTGGTTCGAATGAGTATCGTAGACCGCAAATAAACCTGACCCGTAATTTACGTGTTCAGAATTATTATACTTCGGGTTTGGATGGCGAATTTCGAGATTATGCATTTAATGAAGAGCGTGCTCCACAAAATTTAGGAAAATGGCGCCAAGAAATTTTTAAAGTGCCACAGGATATGGCTGTGGATTTAGAAATTGGCACAGGCAATGGAACTCATTTTCAGTACCGTGCTAAAAAACATCTAGAGAGATGTTTGGTTGGTTTAGAACTCAAATACAAACCTTTGATTCAAACCATTCGTGGTTGCTTACGACAAGGTCAACATAATGCTCGAGTATGTCGTTATCATGCGATGAATATTGATCAGTTGTTTGCTAAAGATGAAATCAACGATGTGTTTATTCATTTTCCAGATCCATGGGTGACTCCACGTAAACCACAACATCGTTTTGTCAATTCACGGGTGCTTGATATTTTGCACGAGCAGCAACGTGTGGGTTCTTATTTGAATTTTAAAACTGACAGTCGTGAGTATTTTTTATGGTCGATGGAGCAAATCGAAAAATCTCCTTACAAAATTATTTACTCGACATTGGATTTGCACAACAGCGAAATGGCGGCTGAGAATTTCAGAACTCAGTTTGAAAATATTTTTAGTCGACAAGGAATTGAAATCAATTTTGTACGATTACAAAAGGTCGCCGACAAAGGTTTGTGATGAGTTGCCGAATTGTCTTTGCTAAAAACAATCGCGTACCGATAGAAGTTTCTGATACGCAATCCAGTTTGATGCAGATAATATTAAACTCTGAAATGCCTGTGGCTTCGAGTTGTCATGGTGAAGCTGTTTGTGGAAAATGTCGTTTGCGTATCGTATCTGGGGCTGAATATTTAACGGCTGAAAATGAAAGCGAAAAGTTTTTGCGGCAAAAAATGAATTTACCTGCAGATCAGCGCATCAGTTGTCAGACTTTTTTTAAGCCAGTAGCTTTAAGTAGTCAGAAATTAAATTCAGATCAGTGTTTACAAGATGTCGTCGTTGATGCCAGTTACTGGTGATTCTTTAGATAGGACCATTGTGCAAAATTCAGAACAAAATTCAGATAAAAAAGTTTGGGTTGTTGTTGGTGCCTCTCGAGGTTTAGGGTTGGCATTGGCCGAAGCTATTATCGCTCGTGGTGAGTGTGATGAATTGATATTGCTCAGTCGAAAAATTGAAAAAATGAGTGAGCATTTTCAAACGCAGGCGAAAATTGCTTTTGAAAAAAAGAATTTCAAAAATACGGAAGACTTGGCGCAACTTGCCCAGAACGATTGCGCGATGGTGGTTCGTTGTGTCAGTTTTGACGCCAGTGATGAGACTCAGTGGCCTTTGGCTTTGCAATTTCAAGCGCAAAAATTATTTTATGTGGCAGGCGGTGGGCCCTATGGACCTTTTGAAAATAAAAAATGGTCTGATCATCAATGGGCATTCAAAGTGAATTTTCTGTGTCCAGCTTTTTTGCTGCATCAGCTGATGTTATCAAATACTTGTCGTCAAATTGTGATGGTGGGATCTGCTATTGCTGAATCCAAACCAGACATTCATGCTGCCAGTTATGCTGCTGCAAAACATGCACTGAAGGGGCTGGTCACCAGTGTGCAAGCAGAGCAAAAAAAAATGTCGCAGGATCAGATTGATTTGCGATTGTTCAGTCCAGGATATATCGATACGCCAATGTTGCCGGCAAACGCGTGGCCGCGTCAATTAGCACTCGAGGAGCAGGCTTCGTTGATTGCTTCGCCTATTGCTTTGGCAGAAAAGTTGTTGGATTGGATAGCCAATCCCTCCTCGTCGCCTCGGCTGAACGAGTTTTAGAAAGTTTCTGAGGTTGTTATAGGCTTGTCGGGGCGGGCCGTTTTTTTTGGAATAGTTCTGGGTTTTTATTTCATGACGCGATGGCGATTTATTGATATCGGGGCTTAAAAACTTTGGATGGTTTTGCTAGAGTTGTCGCCTATGACAAATACACAAGAAAACTCACAAAATAATATCGAAAAATTAATTATAATTGGATCTGGTCCTGCGGGACTGACCTCTGCTATTTACTCGGCCCGTGCTAATTTGCAGCCGTTGATGATTGAAGGCGAAGAAGCTGGTGGACAGTTGATGATCACCTCAGAGGTTGAAAACTATCCAGGTTTTGCTCACGGAATCACTGGGCCTGAATTGATCGCGGTCATGCGTGAACAGGCGCAAAGATTTGGTACCAGATTTTTAACTGAAAACGTAACTCAAGTGGATTTTTCTGCTCGTCCGTTTAAGGTTTGGATTGGTAAAAAATTGCATCAAGCTCATTCGGTGATTATCACCACTGGTGCTTCGGCTAAATGGTTGGGTTTGGATTCTGAAAAAACATATCGCAATCGCGGAGTTTCTGCATGTGCGACTTGTGACGGAGCATTTTTTAGAAATGTTGAAGTAGCTGTCGTCGGCGGTGGTGACACCGCAATGGAAGAAGCGAACTTTTTAACAAGATTTGCTTCTAAGGTTTATTTGATTCACCGTCGTGATTCTTTTCGTGCCTCTAAAATCATGGTTGATCGTGCATTAAAAAATCCAAAGATCGAAGTGATTTGGAATTCAGAAGTTATCGAAGTTGTCGGTGATGAAAAATCAATGAATGCTTTGCGAATAAAAAACTTGGTCAGCGGTGTCGAGACAGAAAAAAAATTGCAGGGTTTATTTTTGGCAATCGGTCACAAGCCCAATACCGATTTGTTTAAACAATGGCTTGAGCTGGATGAAACGGGTTATATTAAAACCAAACCGGGTTCGAGCTATACTAACGTCGAGGGAGTTTTTGCTGCCGGCGATGTTCAGGATCATGTTTATCGACAAGCGATCACAGCTGCAGGAACTGGTTGCATGGCTGCGATTGATGTGGAACGCTGGTTAGAGGCACAACATATTTGATGCGATAACTGATAGGACGAAAATGTCGAAACGTAAAATTAACGCCACAGATTTAATTAAAAAAATTGAAAAGATCACCAAAGCTCGTATGGCCAGCGGTGAGGTTGTGGATTTACAAAATTTTCGCGATTTGAAAAAGAAAATTGATCCACCAGTTATTTTGGTGATTGAAGACGACGAAACCATGCGCATGGCTATCAAGCGCATTTTTGAAATCGATGGCTACATTGTCAAAATGGCGGCTGATGGAACCGAGCTTTCGGGTTTGTTAGAAGATACTTCGCCAGATTTAATTTTAATGGATATTGGTTTGCCTTGGCTCAACGGATTTGAGCTTGGGCAAATGCTTAAAGAGCATAAAGATCTAAAAAAGATCCCTTTGATTTTTGTTTCTGGAAAAACCAGCGAAGAAGATGTCAAAAAAGCATTTGAAATTGGTGCTGATGATTTTATTAAAAAACCATTCGAGGTTGAAAAATTAAAAAAAGCTGTGCGAGTGCTTTTGAAATTATCAGACCCAGCTGAGAATAAATAATTCAAACTTATTGTGTTTGAAGCAAATATAAAAAAGGAGTTTTATGTTTACTCTGAGTAAATCCATCGCCCGTAAAAAACGTCTTTCTATTTTTGCTTTTGTACTTTTGTGTTCTATTTCTTTGTTGATGATCACAGGTTGTAAATCAGGATCTGATGAGACGTCGGTGACCAAGGGTTCTGATCCTGATGGTGATAAGCCAGCTGGGCAGGATGATGATACTTCTGTTGATATGACCAATTATATTCCTTGTCAGTCTGGTGCAGAGACTAATCTTTATCAAACTTGGTACCGAAGAACAAAAATCAGTGAGACTGTCGATCAATTTGTCGATGCCAAGTTGGTTATTAATAAACAAACCATCGAGGTTCACAAAAAATGTTCTTATCAAGGTCAGTCGTTAGATCTGTTGGTAACATTGCCTATTCAGGTCAACGGCCGTGTTGTCAGCGTGACAACTGGGGGCGCACAGTCTGGCAGTTTTACTGTGGGTGATACTAAGGTGGACTGTTCATTGAAAGTGAACTCTGGCGAAATGCAGTTTGTTTTTCAAGGGAAATGCTTAAGGCTCAGTGATCAAAGTGGCAATACCAAGATGTGGTCATCTGCTGAATAGAAAATATCATTTATTGGATAAGAGTTCAGCTGGTTGAATAATTTAAACAGCGATTCTTCCAAAAAGTTGTGACATAAGAACTTTTAGTTTTTCAAACGAATAATTCTCATCTGATGTGAATCGCAAACGGCTTGAATGATTTGGGCCGCCAACTAATACAGCTTTAAATTTTAAATATATTTTAGGACCTTCAATGTTAGGTGAGGCCACGATCGTTACATCAATCGGGCCTTGGTTGAATTCTAAGGGCAGTGAATGTTCAAGCATGGCTCCAGCTGTTGATAGATTTAAAGTTCTGGTGCGCACGGATTGATGAGCATTGCTAATAACCGCTTCAAAGTATAAATAAAAACGAGGATTGTTTCGACGATCTTTATAATTGTGGGCACTGGTAACGGTGAGGTCATCTCGATTTTTGGGAATACTAAAGCCCAAGTTTTCGTTTTCAGAAAGTTGGTCCAGCATTTCTATCATTTGATTACTTTTTGGTTTTAAACCCATACAAATATTCCCCCACCACTTGCGTGACTTTAATAGGATAAGGGAATGATTTGTAAATGTGTGCAATAATTTAACAAGTGTATCGAAACAATATATTTGTAAACAGAATGCGCATCTATGCGAGGCGATTCTGTCTCATAATGTTTCGTTAATTCGTACCTTCGTTTGTGGAAGGTTTTTTTTCTGATGGTTTGTAGGTGCTTGATGATGAGTGTTTATTTGGTTTGGTTTTTTCGGACTCAAGTTTGGCTGCTTTGTAAGATTCCATAAATTCTCTGGCGCCAGACATTTTATTTTTATCTATTTTAAATTGAAATTCTTCGCGTGAACTTGGTGTTATGTTTTTTTCTTGAGAAATCATTATCTCTTTCATGGCTGTTAGGTATGTTTCGGCTTCAAGTTTTTTTGTATCAGCACCAATAAAAGGATTGCGACGTTTTGTTTCTGCTAAAAATTGTAAGGTGTCTTGCAATTGCGGTTTTAAGGAAACATGCTTTATGTTTGCTGTAACGATTAAATGCATTGCCATAATGTTGTTTGGGGATGGATCGGCAGCATCAAGAACCTTTCCCCAGTCAAGCTGTGGAAATTTTTTCGACTCTGTCATTAGCAAATCAATGTCTTGCACGGTGAGGGTATCATTCGAAGATGTATTTTTAAATACAAGGCAATTTTTGATGCCGCCGGAGCAAGGGACTATATCATAATTTGGTTTGATTTTATCCGCGGCAAAAGAGGGAAATGAAAAACATAAAGTGTTAATTAGTAACAGTAATAAAAAATTAATTTTCATAAAAACTCCTTGAAAATAACTTCTTATTCTAGCTAACGACAAGAACATTAGGCTATTAAAAGTTCATATCGTTAGGACGTTTGACAGGGTTTTTACTCGTCTAAAATATACAGAGATGGATCGCGAGGTACGCCGTTGACACGAACTTCGTAATGAAGATGTGGCCCAGTCGATCTGCCCGTGTTGCCGACAGAGGCGACAACATCCCAGCGAGTGATTTTTTGTCCGACCTGAACATAGATTTGAGAGGTGTGACCAAAACGTGTGGATACGCCGTAACCGTGATCGATGGTTACCATTTTTCCGTAGCTTTCGTCGTAACCTGCATAAGTTACTACACCATCAGCTGGTGCGTAAACAGGAGAGCCCGGTGCTGCGGCAATATCTAAACCTGCATGCAATGAGGACCTGCCAGTAAACGGCGAAACACGATATCCAAAACGAGAAGTAAACCAGCCTTTTGCTGGGCGAATATTAGGAGTCGAGGTCAGCAAGGATTGTCTTTCGCTCAGCGATTCCCATAAATCTAAAACGCTCTGTTCGCGCAGTTGGGATTCTTTGATGGATTGATCAATGCGAATGGCAAGTGAGGCGTAATCTTTGTGTTCGCTTAGCGCCAGTTCACCACGTTGTTCATCCATTGGTGGTTTGTTGGCAAATTCTTGATCTTCTTTTTCAAGTTCAGAAACTTTGCCTCTTTGTTCCATCGGTTGATCAAATTCTTCTACTGGTTGATTGGCAGGGGGTTTTGCACCCATGGCTAATTTCATAGCGCGATCCTCACCATCAATGTTGGTAATCAATTTCAATTTAGTAGTGAAGGTTTTGACTCGTTCAAGGCTGGTTTCTAAGGCTTGCAATTTTCCCTCGACAACTTGGAATTGTTTGGTCAGTTGAGAGTTTTCAGTCAACAGCCGTTTGTTTTCCATGGTCTGAGCCAACAGGCCAACATAATCGATTGAGCCAGCTATTAAGGTCAGCATTAAAATACCAACTAATAGCAAAGAGGTTTTTACCCACACTGCGGGTAAAACAATTTTTCTGGTCTCGCCGGAATCGTTGGAGACAATAAAAAACGTCAGTTGTTTTTTGGTCGAGTTTTCTTTTTTCACAAGTTTCTATTTTAGAGAGCCTGAGGTCTTAGTCAAAGCCTGTTTGCATTAAAAATAATTTTTTGTGCAGATAGAAGCTTTTGGCTATGTTCTAGCCTGTGACTTCCAGTAGCATAACGGTGACATTGTCGTCGCCACCATAGGCCAAAGCTCTTTCGACGCAGAGGTTTGGTGTTTGATCTGGTGAGCAATAATTTAAAATTTCATTGGTCACAGTGTCAGGAACCAAGCTTGATAATCCATCAGAGCAAAGCAAAAACTGATCGCCAACGCTCAATGGTCTTTCGATAATATCAACAACCACATCGCGTTCATAACCAACGCTGCGAGTGATCACATTGCGACTGGTAAATGATTTAGCCTGAGTCTCATTAAGAATGCCAGCTTTGAGTTGTTCATTTAATAGAGAGTGATCTTCGGTCAACTGCCAAAGATGTGGTTTGTGATACAAATAAACTCTGGAATCCCCGACGTTGGCAATAAACATAGAGTTGTCTTTAAAATACGCCAGGACCATTGTCGTGCCCATGCCTGCTAATTTTGTATCTTGCAATGCTTTATCATAAATATGGTGACTGGCTTCTTTATAGGCATTGGTTAAAAGATCATGCGGCAAAATCTGTGTGTAACGGTTTTTTAAAATATATTCTTCAGCCGTTGCTACAGCTAGGGCAGAGGCAACCTCGCCACCGGAATGGCCACCCATGCCATCGGCCACGATAAATAGGCCAGCACTTCTGTTGACTAAAAAAGAGTCTTGATTTGAGTCACGTCGCAACCCTTTGTCAGTTCGACACCACGCGCTTATCTGCATAACTCATCTTAAAAACTGGAGGTAAACATGCCAATTGAAATTTAGGTCAGAGCCTAGAGAACTAGACCTGCAACTGCGCGGGAAAGCCTTTATCTGTCTAGAAAAATTTCCGATGAAGTGTTTGAGGCGAAAATGAATCAAAGAACTTTCAAATTAGGTTTATTGCTTTCTTTGCTTATCCACTTGGGTATGGTGTTAAGCAGTTTTGTCTTGCCTAAGTTATTTCCACCAAAATCTGAAAAAATTGAATTGTCATATTTGTCTGCGGACGATTTGAAAAAATTAAGCGAGTTGCAAAAAAAACCTGATGTGACAAAACAAATTGTCGAGCAGAGCGACAAAGCTTTGAACGATGAGTTGGATCCACAAGCAAAATTTCTAAGTGCGCACAATCAAGTTGTGAAAAAACAAACTGTTTCTGAAAATCATGGTGAATTTAAAAATCGTTCACAAAAACAAACGCAAGTGGAATCAAAAGCAGAGAAAAAAACTGCGCAAAATCAAGAAAAGCCATCCGATCCAAAAGCGATTCAAGAGTTAGCTAAAAAAGATTTGCAAAAATTTATGCCACAGATGAATTACGAAAAAATGGTGGCTGACAAAATGGAGCAAGAAAAACTTTTTGATCAAACTCGCAACTCGGCTGCAGCTGCCAACCCAGCTCTTCAGCAAAATCAAAATTCATTTGCAAGTCAGGCCAGCCAAGCCAGTCAGACCAATGATTATTTAAAAGACGTTGATAAAGGTAATGAGACTTTGTTGTCGACCAGAGAATTTGTTTATTACACTTTTTATAATCGTATTCGCCAACAGCTCAATCAATATTGGGGCGGCAAGGTTCGAGAAAAATTAGCCGACATGTTCAAGCAAGGTCGTTCGATTGCATCAACTGATGATCGCATTACAAAATTATTAATTGTATTGGATCGCAAGGGAATCTTGGTCAAAGTACAAGTTCTTAGCAATTCAGGAGTCAGAGATTTGGACGAAGCAGCAATTGATGCATTTCGTGCAGCAGCACCATTTCCAAATCCGCCGAAAGGCATTGTTGATGCTGATGGCATGATCAAAATTCGCTGGGATTTTATCCTCGAAGCGTCTCGATCAAACCTGTTTGCCACAGACATATTTTGGTGTTAGTTTTTCTCGCATAGAGTAATTACCCTAGATAAGGACCACCACATGGCAAAAAACAAATTTGAAAATCAACGTCACATCTATGAAGCCATTGCACGTCGCGCGCATTACTTGGCAACACAAATGATTTATCAAGCCAATCATCGCCCTGAAAAAGAAAAGGGTGAGCCCAAGGTTGGTGGTCACATGGCTGCATCAGCCAGTTCATTGCATATCATGGGTGCTTTGCATTTGTTGGTGAAAACTGGTTTTGATCATATCGCCAACAAGCCACACGCTTCACCGACGGATCACTCTTACAACTATTTAATGGATTTGTTTTTAAAATCAGATTTATCAAAACTGAGTCTTGAAGAGTGTAATTTGGCGATGATGGGTTTGCGAAAATTTGCAGAAAATGGCGAACCCGTTTTTCAATCTTATCATTCAGCATATGACAGTGATCATCACAACTTTTTTCCGTCAGGGACTGTGGGTATTCCACCTGTAAATGCCGGTTATTTAGCATTGGCTTATCGTTTTGCGAAAGAGCATGGTTATGATGTTCCACCGGCGCATTTTTGGGCGGTGTGTGGTGATTCAGAATTTCGTGAAGGTTCGATGTATGAAGCCATTCCTGATTTTGCTGAAAGAGAAATTGGCAATTTAACTTGGATTGTAGATTACAATCGTCAATCTTTGGATGGCCACCGTATTACCAATAAACGCATTATGAATGGAACCGATGCCGTACGTATTGAACGAATGATGTTAGCCAATGGTTGGGACGTGATTCAGGTTCAGCATGGTCACAAGCGTCAGGAATTATTTGCTCGCCCAGGTGGTGAACAGTTTAAGAATTTTCTAGAAAGTGGATTGGAAGATTTTGAATTTCAAGCTTTGTTATTAGTGCATGATATGAAAGCCTTGAAAAAAGGAATTTCAAAAGAACATCCAGATATGAAAAAGTTTTTTGATCAAGTCACTGATCAAGAGCTCTATGATGCTCTTCGTGATTTGGGTGGTCATGATATGCTGACACTTGCACAGGCAATGTTAGACAGTAAAAAAGATTCTCGCAAACCAACAATGATCATTGCGCACACTCTTAAAGGTTGGGGTTTGAAGATGGCAGCTGCACCGGGAAATCACTCGGCATTGATTGCGTCTGAAGAAATGGACCAGTTGCAAAAGGCACAAAATCTGTCGCCAGAAACTTTGTTTGCACGTTTTGCCGATAATACAGAAGAAGGTCAGTTTCTAAAAAAACGTGGACAAGAGTTGTATGAAACAATTCAACAGCAACAAACTTTGAAAAATAAAAATCAAAAACATTTTATGCAGTTGTTGACGGCTCATGGTGAAATTCCTCCGACATTGGAGATCAGCACCAAGATGGCAAGTTACCCGCACACACAATGGATGTTGGGACAATTGACAGCCAAATTGACTCGTATCGCGAATACTCCGTTGGAAGAAAATAAATTAGTTAAAGGGCAGAAGGCTTTAATTGCCAATGAACTGCCGTGGAAAACTCCGGCTGAGCTTTTGGTTTCGATGGCTCCTGACGTGGGAACATCTACCAATTTAAATCCAGCGATGGATGGTAAAATTTTTGGTGCGGTTGTTGTTCATGATTTTGAACAAGACCATGGTGTCAAAGATTTGAAAACTCCGGATCTTGTTCCGGGACAAGAAGTATCTGATCGATACATCCGATTTGAAATTGCCGAGTGCAATGTCATGTCGTGTGTTGGTTCATTTGGAAAAATCAAAGATATTTTGGGAATTCCATTGATGCCATTGATGACGGTTTATGACTTTTTTATCAAGCGGGCATTGGATCAATATTTTTATAATTTATATTGGAAGAGTTCATTTATTTTGGTGGGAACTCCGTCAGGTGTGACGCTTTCTCCAGAAGGCGCACAACATGGTTGGAAATCTGATATTCAAATTCCAAATCAAATCACTTGGGAGCCATTTTTCTGCCAAGAATTAGATTGGATTTTGTGCGACAGCATTCGTCGTCATGTGATGAATGACAACCACGGACGTAATGGAGTTTTGATTCGCGGGGTGACTCGTGGGACTGAGCAAAAAGATATGATGTTGCATTTAAAACGCCAAGCACGTTTTAAATCTGGATTGCCTGCAGGCGAAGCTCTGGTCCGTCAGCAATTTCCAATTGCTGGAGCTCATGATGAATCTCAGCTAGCGAATGTCAGTGAAGAACAAATTTTAGAAGTGATCCGCCACGAAGTTTTATCTGGCGCATATTATTTGGTGAACTATCAAGGTTATGCTGGATATGAGCCTGGTGATAATGTTGTAAATATTTTTGCAATGGGTTCAATGTGTACAGAGGCCCTGAAGGCATCAGAAGCATTATTAGCAAAAGGTGTTTATGCCAATGTGATCGTGGTCACGTCATCTGATTTGTTGTGTGGAATACAAGCTCATGAAAACGATTATAAATATTTGACAGAAAATTTGGGAGTGAACAACAAGCTGTATGTACACTCGACAGAAAAATTAAACGGCCATGAATTTGTAACAGTAGCAGGTCGTCGTATTCCAATTGTTTCTGTTCACGATGGTGAAGCAGGATTGCTTGATAATTTAGGTTCGATTGTTGGTGTGAAACAAGAATGTCTAGCTGTTCGCAAACATTCAAAGTGTGGTCGACCAAACGAAATTTATTCTTATCATGGTATCGATTGGCAGTCAGTGATCGAAGCTTGTGGTAAGGTCTTGGCGGAAACCGCACTTGAACAAGTACAGGTCAGTCAAGTCGTGCTGGGGGAAAACGAAATGACCTCGGCCGCTCCAGGCAAGTGGACAGATCTGTGGGAAACTCGTCCGCAGAATCGCCATTAATATTAATTTTTAATTTGAAATGATCGCTTGTGATAACAGGCGATCGTCGCTCATTGGCGACACCTAGACCACCAAGACCAACTGGACCTTCTCGTCGCATCTAGATAAACATGAATTTGGCATTTTTCTCTGTTGAGTTATTTCTGATTATAGCTAGACCTTTTTTGCCTGATCCTGTTTGTTTAAGCATTGTTTTTCTAGCCTATGAACTCTTAACTTGACGATAATTTTATACTTACAAACAATGAATAGAACGTCTAAGTCATTGAGAATCAAACTGGACCAGTAAAGTTTTTGAACTGTTTGTAAGTTTAGGATTCTGTTTTTTAAACTGAGGTGCAATTTGGCTGAGCTTGAAAATAAAAAAATATTTCTGATCGCATCTGGTAATCCTGATGAAGTTGCTCAGATCGAAACTTGTATCAACAGTCATTTTCAAAGCACTACAATTTTCACAGCAGCAGATGGTACAGAAGCCTTGTTTAAGGCAGAAAATGTTGTTCCGCATGTTGTGGTTGTTGATTCTGAAATCACTAAATTCAATGCAATTGCAGTCACTGAAAAATTAATCCATGAAAAAGCACGAATCGCAGTGATTATTCTTGGTAAGCTCCCAGATCAAGAAAGTTTTGTTGATGAGGTTGTCACAGGTCAAGTTCACATGCTTATGCGTCCGTTGACTCAGCATTTTAATCGTGCGCTAAATTGGATTGCCCACGGAGACAACTCTAATTATAAAATGCGATTTATGGCTGCTGGAGAAATTCTTATTCACGACGGCGAAAAAGGCGAGACCGTATTTATTGTGAAACGTGGCCAGCTCAAAGCTTATAAATTAGAAGGTGCGCAAGAGGTTATGCTTGGTTATGTAAATCCTGGAGAATTTGTAGGCGAGATGGCATACATCAATGGTGAGCCTCGTTCGGCTAATGTTGAAAGTATTTCTGATTGTGAATTGATCGAGATTCCAAATGATTGTTTGGATATTATTTTATTCTCTAAACCTGCTTGGTCCAAAGCTTTGGTGAAAACACTTTCAACGCGTTTGAAAATTTCTAACGAAGAAAAACAGCCGTCTTGATTTAAAAACTAGTTATTAATCCATGAAACTTGCAACTTCAAGTTGCAAGTTTCATGGATTAATATTATCATATTAACTATGTGCGCTGGGCAAAGCCACATCGAGCCAGTGTGAACAAAGTCATAACGAC
>CAZMVK010000049.1:0-21649 GCA_964569545.1 uncultured Bdellovibrio sp. | reverse complement strand
TCGTTGTCTGATTGGTAAATTCCATCGATGTACCTACGGGCATCATCACTCGAGCAATAAATAAAGACTGATCTTGAACTGGAGATAATTCTTTATTCAAATATCCAATTGAAATAAACGACAATGCTACAAAAACTGTGGCCCCAAACAATACTTTGAATGGATGAGCCAATGTCCACACCAAACTTGTATGGTAACGGTGTTTGGATAACTCCATCATTTTCTCAAAAGCTTTACCCAGTTTTGTGGTGCGCTCACCATGCTGAACAAAAGTTGCACATCGCATCGGCGTGATTGTCAGCGATTCAATCAAAGATAAAAAAACCGCCAACGAAATCGTCACACCAAATTGCAAAAAGAATTTACCAATCACGCCCTTCATAAACGCAACTGGTAAAAAGATTGCGATAACGGCAATACTGGCTGCCAATGCTGCGAAAGTAATTTCACGAGCTCCAACTATGGCTGATTCGACTTGCCCCATTCCTTTTTCATTATAACGAAAAATATTTTCCAAAACCATAATCGCATCATCGACCACAATCCCGATCGCTAATGTCAAACCTAACAAAGTAAATGTATTCAAAGTAAATCCAGAAAAATACAATCCAATAAAGGCACCCATGATTGAGGTCGGAATCGACAACAACACATTGAAAGTTGCGGACCAACTGCCCAAAAACACCCAACAAACCAACGAGGTCAAGAGCACCGCTAACAGCAAATGTTTGATCATTTCGCGAATCGACTGCTCAATAAACCTGGTCGTATCAAAATTAACATTGATATGCATTCCAGGAGGAAGCTCTGCTTGAATTTCTTGAATTCGTTTTTTCACCGCAGCAGCCACCGCCACCGCATTGGCACCGTGCTGTTTTTTCACACCGACACCCAGTGCCGCAACGCCATCAAAGCGAGAAACCCTGGTCACCTCTGCTAAATTTTCTTCAACGCGAGCGACTTGTCCGATAGTCACAATTTGGCCAGAGTCCTGAATCAACTGTCCCGCACGACGACTGATTACCAATTTTTTAAACTCATCAACATTTTTTGCTTCACCGATAGTTCTAACTGCGTAAACATTTTTTTCCGTTTGCACAGAGCCACCAGGCTTTTCAGAATGCTCCGTTTTAATCGCCGTTAAAATATCATCGACAGAAATATTATATTTTTGCAAAGACTGTGGCTGAACCCAAACTCGCAATGCAGGATCCGTGTATCCACCTAAAATAACGTCACCGACACCTTCGACGGTGGTGAATCTATCTTTCAAATAATCCTTGGCATATCTCATCATAAAATAAGGATCATTTTTATCGTAAGTCAAAGCCAGCCACATGATTGGCTGATCTTCAGGATTGGATTTGCTAATGACTGGAGGATCCACATTGGTCGGCAATAATTTCTGCGCCTGAGCGACTCGCGTTTGCACCTCTTGTACGGCCGCATCGATATTACGACCCAATTCGAATTCTACTGTGATTGAAGCAGAACCATTTTTACTGGTCGAAGTTAAATTCACAATTCCTTCAACCGAAGACAAAGCATCTTCAACTGGATCAACAACTGTGGTTTCCATAACCTCAGGAGCCGCACCGGCCAAGGTTAAATTGATGTTCACAACTGGAAAATCGACATCAGGTAATTGGCCAACACCCAATCGTAAAAATGAGATCGTTCCGAAAACGATAAAGGCCGCAAACAACATCCAAGCAAAAACTGGATTGCGAATTGAAACATCAGAAACACGCATGATAACTCCTCTGAATTTAAACTCGCATTTGATTGCCCAAATTCACCGAAAATTCATTCAAAATTACAAATCAACATAATTGATTGAACTTTCATGTTCTTTTATTTTTTCGACAAACCTGCTTTAGAAACTTTCGAGTTAAATTCTTTTCCCATTTTTTCAGAAAACCATTTATTAATGGCAATGTATTTGGCCAGATCAATACCAGTAGATACACCCATTTTCTCAAACATATAAATCACGTCTTCGCTGGACACATTTCCAGCACTGCCAGGCGCGTAAGGACAACCACCCAAGCCACCAATGCTTGTATCAAAAACCTGAATACCCATTTGTGCGGATTTTAAAATATTAGCCAATGCCGTTCCGCGAGTATCATGAAAATGCCCGGCAATCTTTTTGATTGGCACATTCTTCGATAATTTAGAAAACAATTTCTCAACCTGACGGGGGTCGGCAACTCCAATGGTGTCACCAATTGAAATTTCATAACAACCCATTTGGTATAACTTCTTAGCCAAAGTAATTACTTTTTGTTCTGCCACCGTGCCCTCATAAGGACAGCCAAAACAAACCGATAGATAACCACGCACTTTTATTTTATTTTTCTTAGCTAACGGAAAGACTTCTGCAAAACGAGCAAAACTCTCTTCAATGCTGCAGTTAATATTAGCCTTAGAAAAAGATTCTGTAGCCGAAGCAAACACCGCGACCTCTGTCACCCCAGTTTGTAAGGCCTCTTGCATACCTTTAACATTTGGAACCAACGCCGAGAATCGAGCTTGCTTCGGAATGGATCCTTTTTTTTGTTGAAATAAAACATCATCGATAATTTCTTTGGATCCATCCATTTGCGGAATTTTATCCGCACGTACAAAAGCACCAATCTCGATGCGTTTCGCACCGGCCTGAGCTAAAAGACGAGCAGCTTCGACTCGAAGTTCAGCAGGTACTAAAATTTTTTCGTTTTGCAAACCATCGCGCAATCCAACTTCGACGATTTCTACTTTCTTAATCATCAGTAATCATCCTCACTCTGCTGTAGCCGGCTCCATTTTAACTAAAAGCTTACCCAACACAACTTGCTCGCCGACTTCACAAAACACATGAGCTATTTCGCCAGCGATTTCGCTTTTCAGCGAGTATTCCATTTTCATAGCTTCCATCACCAACACGACATCACCAGGGACAACGACGGACCCTTCGCGTTTTAATATTTTTGTAATTTTACCTGGCATGGGTGCCGACAACTCATTGGTTTTAGCTTTGCCAGATCCCTTGCGACCAAATTTTTTATCTTCGTTGCTTTCATATAAAAACGTATGGCCATCCACGTGCACCCACAATTGACCTTTAACCATTTGCGCATGACGAGCCATTACACACCTCTCCAGTATTGTTTCCATGGATTGTAATCTTGCGACATGCCGACTGAAACATTTCGTTGAGACAAAATCTTTTTTTGTTTTTCTGCAAATGATTTTTCCTCAGGACTCAATTCCGGTTTAGGCAATGCCTCTGAAAAATAGGTATCAATAAAACGTGTTGTCATCGTGCCCTTTACAAATTCATGATGCTCTAAAATTTTTAGCAAGTACGGAATATTTGTATGCACTCCGAATACTACAGACTGTTTTAACACCAATTGCATTTTCTGAATGGCACGCAATCTTGTTTCATCCCAAACTATCACCTTAGCAATCATTGGATCATAATAAGAAGTGACCTCATCACCCTCTTCGAAACCGTATTCAAATCGACGCCCAGGACCCTCTGGCCATTCAACTTTGCCCAACAAACCTGTCGAGGGCACTCCGCCTAAATATGGATTTTCTGCATAAATACGACATTCTATCGAGTGTCCACGGGGCGCAATATGTTGCAAATCCGTAAACACTGCCTGCCCCTGAGCTGTCAGCAATTGCGCTTTGACCAAATCAACACCCATCACCATTTCAGTCACTGGATGTTCAACTTGCAATCGAGTATTCACCTCAAGCAAATAATATTTATCATCTTGCAATAAAAATTCGACAGTGCCCGCACTCTCATAACCAGCATGCTCTGCAATTGTACATGCAGCCTCACCCATTTTACGACGAAGCTCGGGAGTTAAAGAAACTGAAACAGCTTCTTCAATTATTTTTTGATGACGTCTTTGCACCGAACACTCGCGATCCATCAAATGAATCACTCGCCCTGTGCAATCACCAAAAATTTGAAATTCAATGTGTTTAGCTTTATCCAAATATTTTTCTAAAAAAACTTTTGAAGAACCAAATGCCGATTGCGCCTCTCGCTGTGCAGATTCAATTTGCTCTTGTGCTTCCGCTTGGCTGCGGATGACTTTCATCCCGCGACCGCCGCCACCTGCCGCTGCCTTAACAATCACCGGATAACCAATGATTTCTACATGCTTCATCAATTCAGCAATGGTTTGGTTTTCACCTTCATAACCTGGGACCAATGGTAAATTTAATTTTTTAGCGAGCTCTTTACAATGAACCTTGTCTCCCAAAGTTCTAGTTGCTTGCGGAGTAGGCCCAACAAAAATCATTCCATTTTTTTCCACAGCTTCGGCAAAATCAGCATTCTCAGAGAGAAAACCAAAACCAGGATGAATGGCATCAGCACCTGCGGCTAAAGCACCATGAATATTCGCTTGAATGTTCAAATAACTTTCGCTTGAGGCCGCCGGACCAATACAAATGGTCTTGCTAGCCATTCTATAAGCGCGAGTATTCACATCGACTTCTGAATGCAACAAAATAGATTCAATACCAAGCTCGTCACATGCTCTGATAATACGAACAGCGACTTCGCCACGATTGGCGATTGCCAGCTTGTTGATTTTTTTTCTTACTCGAGTTTTATTTTTACTGCTCATTAGTACTTATCTCATTAATTTTTAATATCATAAATTTTATACTCATCATTTTTACTATCTATTTTATCTATAACTTGTCTGTTCTAATCAAACCCGTACTTTGCTCTTAAATTATTGAATCTGCCAAACAACAATGAAGCCTTCAACAACCTGCAAACCTACAACGATCTCCAGGCTGGCGTTCGCTTTTCCAAAAAAGCTTTAAGACCCTCTTGCCCCTCGGCGCTGACCCTGCGCTCAGCAATCACCTTGGTTGTATAATTTTTCGAATCCTGCCACGAAGCGCCCTCAATATTTCGCAAAAGTTTTTTAGTCTCACGAACAGCTTCGCCACCGGCCTCAATAAAATATTCTAAATATTTTTCGTTCACAGCTGTTTGCGAAAAAACCTCGTGAACCAAATGAGCGGACTGCAAATCTTTGACTGATAAAACCTGAGCGGACAACATCCACGGCATCACCGCCGCAAGCGAAGCCTTGCGTACCACAAAATGACTGATCACGGCCGGAGCCAAACCCAGTTTAACTTCTGAAAAACAAAATTGAGTTTTCTCTTCTGCAAAAACATAATCACAACAGGCTATCAATCCCAAGGCACCACCAAAAACAGCACCATGTACCACGCCGATAACAGGCAACGGACACTGCCAAATTGCCGCAAACATTTCAAATAATTGTTCTGAATCTTTTTTATTTTGCTCAAGCGAATATTGAACCATATCTTGCATCCAAGATAAATCAGCTCCGGCACAAAAACTTTTGCCCTCACCAGACAAAACAACAGCTGACAAATCTGTACGATCAGCAAAAGCACGAAAAGATTTTGTCAATTGCGCAATCATCTCAGGATTGAAAGCATTACGAACATCCGGTCGATTCAAACTGATTCGAACAATTTTTTTTTCGCCCGATCCGTTTTTAATTTTTTCTTCTGTCAGTTTAATCATAAAGCCAAATTCCTTTACATTCTAAAAACGCCAACTTGAGCTGGACCCCAATCTCTATTTAAACTTGCAGAAATTCCTAATGCCAGAACCTGACGAGTGTCTGCAGGATCAATAATTCCATCATCCCAAATTCGCGCAGTCGAATAATAAGCCTGGCTCTCTTTTTCATATTTTTCTAAAATAGGTTTTTTAAATTCATTTTGCTGAGTCACTGACATGGATTCTTTTTTCGCAGCCATTTGATCCATTTTGACAGTTAACAAAACATTCGCGGCTTGTTCGCCACCCATCACGCTGATACGAGCATTTGGCCACATCCACAATTGTCTTGGCTGATATGCGCGGCCACACATTCCGTAATTACCCGCGCCATACGAACCACCAATAACCACTGTGAATTTTGGCACTCGAGCATTGGAAACGGCCATCACCATTTTCGCACCATGCTTGGCAATACCTTCGTTTTCATATTTTTGACCAACCATAAAACCAGTGATGTTTTGTAAGAATATTAATGGAATCAATCTTTGTTCACAAAGCTCGATCATGTGCGCAGCTTTTTGCGCGCTCTCGCTAAACAACACACCGTTGTTTGCAATAATACCCACTGGCATTCCACAGATATGAGCAAAGCCCGTTACCAATGTTTTACCATAATTTTGTTTGAATTCATGGAAACGACTGCCATCCACGATGCGAGCAATAATCTCGCGAACATCATATGGCACACGAGCATCTTTTGAAACAATGCCATAAATTTCTTTGCTGTCGTACATAGGCTCTTCATTTTTTTGCAACGTCAACTGCACAACCTTACGACGATTCAAATGCGACACGATACTTTTAGTAATCTCAATGGCATGTTCATCATTTTCCGCAAAATGATCTGTCACACCGCTGACCTCACAATGAACATAAGCGCCACCCAAATCTTGGGCTGAGACCTCTTCACCAGTGGCCGCTTTAACAAGTGGAGGTCCACCTAAAAAAATTGTACCATTGTCTTTAAC
Organism: uncultured Bdellovibrio sp.; assembly: GCA_964569545.1. Classification (GTDB taxonomy): domain Bacteria; phylum Bdellovibrionota; class Bdellovibrionia; order Bdellovibrionales; family Bdellovibrionaceae; genus CAZMVK01. The sequence continues at coordinate 15,052 of CAZMVK010000049.1, read as the reverse complement.
GATCACATTTTCATCGCTCATCGCAGGCACATAAGCACCACCGGCAGTGCATGAACCCATGACCACTGAAATTTGCGGAATACCCATCGCTGACATGCGCGCTTGATTATAAAATATTCGACCAAAATGATCTCGATCTGGAAACACATCCGCCTGTAATGGCAAAAATGCGCCGCCGCTGTCGACCAAATAAATACAAGGCAAACCATTTTCCATCGCAATCTCTTGCGCACGTAAATGTTTTTTGACCGTCATTGGAAAATACGTTCCGCCCTTTACCGTGGCATCATTGGCAACAATCACGCATTCGACACCAGAGATGACACCAATGCCAGTGATCACGCCTGCCGACGGAACTTGATCATCATACATTCCCCATGCCGCCAAAGTTGAAAATTCCAAAAACGAAGTTTCAAAATCCAACAAACCTTCAATACGCTCACGCGCTGTTTTTTTTCCACGTGAACGATGTTTGTCTTGCGCCTCTGCTCCGCCACCCATTTTTATTTTATTTACACGTTGGCGCCACTGAGCAACCAAGGTCTGCATGTGTTCAGCATTTTGTTGAAATTCTTTGGCGCCAGTATTTACTTCAGAAGACAAAACAAACATAAACTCACTTCCACGCTAAGAGGTCTTTACAAGTCAACTCAGACTCTAAATCAAACTCTGTACAAATTTGATTTTCAGAATCCACACAATACATCGTCATTTGATGTTTCGTTTTTTTATTTTGTATCAACTCAGCCAAACAAGATTCGCGACTGATTTCTGAAACCTCTCCGCGAATATGTAACTCTTGATGACTGGGCTTATGCACCCGAGCCTGCACCTGCAGCACTCGAATTTGGCAACCTTGGCGAGCTAAATTTACTGGCAAATTACGCTGCCACCACAAACGATACCCCTCGATTGCTGCTGAAGTTTGCACACCTAAAAAAATGCACCCCTCGCTGTCCAACACCCGAAGCTTCGCAGGCAATATCAGTTCTACCCGCAGTGGCGCTAAAACAGAAATCCGCACCCCAAGACTGAGAAAATGTGGGCGCAATAAATCTAACGCATAGCTTAAGACCATTTTAGCTTTCGCCGAGGGCACTTGCTGAATACAATCTAGAGTTAATTGCTCTAGACCCTCAGTGATGCTATCTGCGATCTGATTGAAGTTCTTATTGAAGTCCCGAGAAAAATCACGCAATGTCATAGAGTAGAACTAAAACTGAATTTGTATATTTATTCAAGTCAGTATGCAGGGGTTAAGCATGAAATATTTAAGCGTACTTCTTTTCTCAACAGCATTGATCTGGACATGGTTCTTAATTCATAGCGAACCAGCGGTCAGTTTCGAGACGCACTTTGGCATTCAGGAAAAAATGGGCGTCGTGATCAGCGAAGCCATCGCCAAGAAAAAACCCACAGCTTCTGAAATCAAAATTGAACGCATTTGGACCGAAGTTATTGGCGACAGCAAAATCAAAGCCCATTTTATTTATTCTTTCAAAGACAATTCAGATGCCGGGGCTGTGACTTCACAAATTCAAGGCGAAGGCATTTTAGAAAGACAACCCGTAGATGAAACTGGTGCAGATCGTTGGTCCTTGTCACACGTACAAACGACCAATGACGTGATTCAATTCGAAGACCCGTCTGTAATCACCAATACTCCAAATACCACTGACACAAACCCCGCGGAATCGACAGCAACATCGCCAGAAACACATCCAGAGTCGCCCCCAGAGACACAACCTACTGAACAAAATCCTCATCAATAAAAATGAGCAATACTTCAGAAATAAAATCTTCATTGCCCTCTCGTTCGATTGTTATTGATGAAGAGGGTTTTATATTATTGAGCGAAAAGCGACTGACTGACGAGAACTCTGGTGCCGAGCTTTTATCACAAATTACCTACACCGAAAACGGAGCCTTTGCCACCAATTGGGAAGACAATTCTTGTTTTGTTGAAGCCTTCGACGAACCTTTTGTTGCCCAGCAAATTGAATTTCATAACAAAAAAAACACCTGGATTATCACCATGCCATATGGTTATCAAACCAGCTTTGAATTCAGCTCTTTGAGTTTAGATCAATGGGATCGTTTTCATGGCTACACTGCTGACAAAAAAATTCCTTTTGTTTTGTCGCGCAAAGCTCAAGCCAGTTTTTTCAACCAACTCGAAGATTTCGGCGACGACAGCATCACCTATGCAGGTCATACATATTCTATTCCTGCTTATTACGAATCCAATCCATCCGTTGAGAAAGCCTTATACTGGTCTCAAATCTACCAACAAGAAATTCCAAGATGGGACTTGGGACAACCATCTCCAGCTCTTTTGGACATGCTACCTCGATTAAAACTGCCAAAATCTCGAGTGCTGGTTTTAGGCTGTGGCCTGGGTCATGATGCCGCTTTTTTTGCAGAGAACGGTCACGTCGTCACCGCCGTAGACATGTCCACCGAAGCTATAAAAGGTGCTCGGGCAAAATATGAAAATCGTTATCCACAGATCACCTGGCTCGAGACTGACTTGTTTAAAATGGGGCACGAACACCACCAGGCATATGATTTGGTATTTGAACAAACTTGTTATTGCGCGATCAACCCAACCTTGCGAGACAATTTGATAATGAAATGGCGTCAATTTTTAGCGGACCAAGGACATCTCTTGGGAGTGTTCTTCGCCATGGAGAAAAAACAAGGCCCACCATTTGGTGGCACCGAATGGGAACTGCGCGAACGACTGAAAAAACATTTTCAATTTATTTTTTGGGGCCGTTGGGATAAATCCATCGACCGCAGAAACGGCAAAGAGTTTCTCATCTATGCCGTAAAGAAATAACCCACTAATTCTTTAAACGAACCTACTTTGTATAGAACTCAAAATATTTATTGTTTTGAGTTTGTTTGGTTTTAATATCTAAAAATTTAGGGCTGACATTTTTATTAGGATACCAGCTTGGTTTTTCGATCAACAATTTGCGCATCGACATCTTGCCAACTTTCAATTCAACAGTTGAATCCAAAAGTTTCTGTACAGCTTCAACGCCAGAAAGTTTAGGATTGTCTAACAAGATTTTCCCAATCATACGAGCCGCAATTGGCGTCGCCATAGATGTTCCCGAACTGGCGATGAATCCAGTTTGGCTTTGGCAAGTTTGCACGATCTGCGAGTAGAAATAATTTTTTTGATCCGCATTTTGCATCAAAAAGGACATTTGCGGACTGAGCATCATTCCCAATAATTCATAATCCAAATTGCAAAATTGCGACGGAAAAGTTGATAAGATCTCGTCACCAGGAGCTAATAAAAATGGAAAATCTGGCAAAACGATATTGCTGAACGAAGCAATATAACCATCTTGTGACAAAGCTCCGACACATAAAATATTTTTTGCATCAACTCCACATGGAATACTCTGTCTTGCGCGATCATCAATCCATGCGCCTTCGTTGCCACTGGCCGCAACAAATGCCACTTGCGGATTGGCAATGGCAAAAGCCTTTATCTGCTGCATGAGTATTAATGTGTTTTGATATTCAACGGGATTTTGTTGCTCTAGATCTTTAGGAATCGACAGAGCTAACGACATATTCACGACCCGTGCACCATCTGCTACCGCTTGCTGAACTGCCTTGATCAAGTCACCTTTTGGATCTTGAACTCGCATCTGACCAGTCGTTTGCATGTAAGTTACTCTTGCCGGCAATGCACGATAAGCCAACAATCCCAAACGAGGTTCATCATAAACCATCAAACCCGCAACATGTGTTCCATGAAACAAACCCTCACCCAATTCGTCAGATAAATTGCGATGAACATCAAAATATTTTTTCATGCTTGGGTTTGCTGTAATAAAATCGGTTAGAACCAAGGCTATACGTTTTTCGTTATTGATTTCCTCAACAGGTGCATTCGGCGACAGATCCGCAGAAAAAGCGACCATTGGTGCCGGCCAAGCATCTTTGCCGACAAAATCCCAACCAAAACCCACTGGCTTACCTTTAGAATCTAATTTGAAATGAATATTTTGAAGCAACTGTGGTTGATTGTAATCCACACCAGTATCAATGACTGCCATCAGAATTTGATGTTGTTTATTATTGGCAACAAAATCACGAGCCGCAGGAATTGGATTTACAATCGCCATTCGATCACCCGGCAAAACTGTTTGATCATCCGCTTTTTGCGCCCAAACAGATTCACTTGAAACCAACATACAGACAAGCAATATGAAAAATATCATACCCATTTTAAATTGTAGCTTTTGAACTTGTATGAAGTTTTGGTGACTAGCTGACATTTCTGCTCCCGCGCCCAATTGGCTCTATCTTTTCAAAAAAAAAGGTCTCAGTTTTGCTGTAAGCCGGATTCTGTTCTGCCCACTTAGTACCCAATCTAAGCAAGCAGTGAACATCATTCCTCTAGGACCAAAATTACTTTTGATCTCAAGCGATCTGACCCGGAAGCTCTGCACGAGTAGTGCTTTCTCAGCTCCCCTATTTGATCTTGCTCTACGCAGAGTTTAGCTGTTTTCACTCCAGCAGCTCCCCAAGATTCTCCCGTTCCCGAATCAAGGATCAAAGCCCTGGATATTCTTTCTGTTCCACTGTTCCTCAATCGACCAAACCAAAACAAGCAAGCCTGCCTTGACCCAATCAACCGGAAGGGCGTTACCCTTTGCGCCACTCTATAGAGTCCGGACTTTCCTCTCGTTTTGATTACTCAAAACCAGCGATGTTCCACAAAACTGATTGCGGCTCGATTAACACGCTGTCCCGGGGGGAGCAATCTCTATTTATTTCTATTTGAGATTTATCGATCCCTCTCTTAGTTTAGAGACTTATAACTTGAAAGGACCCTTATGAAAAAATCTCTCTGGATTTCTCTATTTTTCGTCGTTTTTGCAGCTGCTATTTCTCAAGCTGAAGAACATAACAAGCCTGAACTTTTTCCAAAAAAACAAGCCAACCACAGCATTGCAACTCGCCCTGAACAAGTTGAATTGCTTGAGCCTAAAGCTCTTTCCGTTGTGACTGGAAACCAAATCACTTTGAAATGGAAACCAACTGTGACAGCAACGCATTACAAAGTTCAAGTTGCTACCGATCCTAATTTCAAATGGCTTGTGACTGAGAACAACACTGTCAATGACACAAAATTTGAAGTCAGCGGCCTAGAAGCCAACAAACATTATTTCTGGAGAGTTTACTCTGTTAAGGCAGATAATGAGCCAGGTTGGACATCAAGTTTTTCACAAATGTCTTCATTTGAGACGAAATAATTAGAATTCTGACTTAAGTCCAGATCAAAACTTGTCGACAAGTTTGTATGTGAAACCTGACCTAGCAAGCTGTTGAAAAACTATTTCTCAACAGCCTGCTTGGACTTTGGGGATTGTTATTACAATCCCCTTATTTTTGCTAAAGAACATAAACTTAGCAAGCCTCAGAGGAGCTCCGAAATGAATCGACAATTTTTAATTATCTGTATTTTGCTTATGAGCTCTTTGGTCTTAATTTATCAAAATATGGTTTTATTTTAAATGCTTCATGAGTACTCGACATATAGACAGAATATTATTCGCAGCTATCATCAAGCCAGCGCGAAATTAAAAAATTTAAAACACACTTCTGCTGTTCACGCTTCTGCTGGTCCATCATCCGAGAGTTTATATACCGATTACTTTTATACACCTGAGAAAAAGAAAAAATGTCTGGTACATATTTCTGGAGTTCACGGTGTTGAGGGCTATTTAGGTTCGTACATTCAGAATCAAATCCTGCAAAAAATTGCTCAAGACGAAGTTTTCAGAAATTCAATCTCCGACGATCTGCAAATTGTTATCGTTCACGCCGTCAATCCATTTGGCATGTCATGGTACCACCGCACCAATGAAGAAAACGTCGACCTCAATCGCAACTCAATGTCGAGCTACGAAATTGAGAATAAATTATTTGGTAAATGGGAATCGCTGATGTCGAGTCGCAGTGATTTCATGTTAAAACTTCAATTTTTAAAACTTATTCCTTCGATCTTGATTCATGGCAAAGACAAACTCTTTCGCGCCATTGCCAAAGGTCAAAGCCAATTTCCTGACTCTCTTTTTTACGCTGGTAATAAATTGCAATTTGAATTGAGTTCTTTACTTTCCCACCTGCAGCCAATCATTGCTGCTGACGCTGAGCTTTTTGTTTTAGACGTGCACACCGGTTTGGGATCAAGAGCACAAGAATCACTTTTGCTTGATGGTTTTGATAACGATTTAGATGTGCCCTATTTTGAAAAAAAATTTTCAACCCAAGTTATTCAGCCACTGACCACGCCTGGCTATTATCGCGCCGAGGGTACGTTGTCTCTTTTATTAAAAAGACACTGGGGTGCAAAAAATGTTCATCATGTTTTTCAAGAATTTGGAACGTATGATTTCAAATTTGTTATGCGGCAATTGATTCGTGACCAACATATGCAAACTCGCAGCTCGCAAGAAATGCTCGAAACTTATTTTCCCAAAGATGACCAGTGGCTCAATACATGTTCACAAGCTGGTCTTTTGCGTTTCACGCAACTTGTGCAGAAATAAAGTCTCTAATAAATGATACTCTTTAAGCTCTAACAGCTCTAACATAGCATCCAATGGATCTATCTGCTGGGACTGAATCCAAAGTTCTTCAAACATTGTTTGGGTAGAGGCATGCGCCAGCGATGGAAAGGCCCCGTCATCAATTTCTCCGACAGCAACAATTAAAAAACTTTGCCACAACTCTTTCAGAGCATTGTTATAGTTTTTTTCTAAAAATTTTCCGCGCAAATCCGCTGCTATTTTTAACTGTTTTGTCGACAGCGGAGAATCCATTTCAAGAGCATCTAAAATAGCACGGGATTCTCGATTAACCAATTCAACCTCAGCGCTGCCATTAACAGCCAAAAGATTCGTAAATACTTTTTTTGAAAATAACGTTGCTCGTCCGTGATAGAATTTTCCATAAATCACGGAACCTGAACTGGCTAGCTTTTCTCGCAGTCTCCACAAATCAGCTAGGCGACCATCTTCTTCGCCATCCCATTCCCATTTCATTTTTATATTTGGGTAAAGCAAAGACCACAGGCTCTGTGGTTCTGCTTTATTGTGAATTGGAAAAACCAAAATAAATCCGTTTTCATTAACAAGATCTATTGCTCGCTGAAGATTGTTTCTACTCATAATTCCTATTTGCTTTGGATTTATTTATTCAAAATCGCAGTTGCCTGGCATGAATAACTGATTTTTTTAGCCTCTTTCAATTCTTGAGCACAGTTTTCCAATACAGTCATCATTTCCTCAGTTTTCTGATAAGTCAGCTCAATATATGGCTGAACATCCACCAAGGCGTCCTCTTGCAAATCACCACCTGGCGCAAATGGTAAATCAAAATTCTGCAAAATAAGATCTTGGACCGCCCTCGAAGTTCGCCCATTACCATCGGCGAAAGGATGAACTGATACCAACCATTTTTGCACAATAGCCGCAAGTTCAATTGGAGAAACAACAGGATTACTATTTTCGTAACGTTGCAAATTATAGCGAACAAAAATTTGCATCCAATCTAAATTGTTTAATACGTCTCGCGAAGAAGCATAAAAGACAAAATTACCGTTGTAATCCCAAGGACAAGGATGCCCTGAGATCAACATATCGGGAACCATGCTCGCCTTACTGGACGACAAACCACCAAGCTGTTTTATCATTTCTTTAAAAGAAATCTGTGCCTTTTTCTCCCATTCACTTTGATATGCGCTGACTGATTCTTTGACTCTCGAAAGATTTCTTCTTGTTTCTGAATAACTATCGTATGAACAATAACCGGGAGCTGAACGAAATGAAGTTCGAATTTCACCTTCTTTTATAGTTTGATCTGTGACTTTGTCTTTAACACTGACCACACCATTCGTTAACAACACTTTATTCACCATCGAAAAATATGAATTATTAAAAGTATTATTACGAATCATTTCAGCCAATCGCCCAGCCCCTTTGTCACTCGGGAATAATGACTGAATTCCACCTTCCCATATATACCAAGTTGATGGCGCTGGCTGGTAAATAAACTTTGGCGGCATTTCTTTAGTTATACCGTCTCTTTCCCATTTTTGGCGATCAATAAATCGCAGAGCTTTATATTCATTTACATCGGTTACATCTTTTTTATATTTGCGAAACGTTTCTCGAACAGCTCGATATCGATCTTGTATGGCACAATCTCTTGAAAATGAAGGGTCTTGCAATAAACTATCGCAAGCAACAACCTCGGAAATATTAAATGCTGTTACGGATGCCAGTATCAAAATTTTCAATACAACTCTATTTTTCATAACAAGCCTTTCTACTATCGATCAAAATATTCAAATGAGAACTCTCACAAGAAAGCGAGAAACATGCCAATAATTAACAATTTTCATAGCCTGGAAAACAATATGGAGTGATTGAGGTTGCTAATTTAAGAACTTCGGCATTATGACAAAATACGGCGTCACTATGTATATAAGGTAGACACGATAAACGCGTCAAATAAATCGACAACAGCAAACAATATACGTCACCTACAAATTTTTAATACCTAAATTGAAATTAAAAACTACAAATTGTTTCAATTTGAGACACTAAATCAATCAATTCCTGGCACAGCGCTTGCTCATCAGTAATATGTAGAGATTTTATTTATTGAATATATTTGGAGGCTTTATGTATCAACAAACACGCAGACAAGATTCATTTCATTTTCGTTTTCCGATTTTATTAGCGACCGTAGTCTCTCTAGGTCTGATGCTGGCGTGTAATAAAAAAGACGATAATGGCCGACCTGATTATGCCACCAGCGGCAATGTTGAAACAGATGGATCCATTGTAAATTCAAATACGATGGTTAATGGCGTACCAATAAATATGTCTGTTTCAAATATCCAGAAAAACGGCAATACGACAACGACCGTCAATGCACAACAAAACTATAATGTTTTAAATAACTACAATTCATATCAATTACAGCCTTTACAACTGACTTTGAATATCAATGGCGTTGCTAGCAACTTGCAAATTCAACCTAGCCTAGTGGGAATGCAAACCAATACACAAACACCTTACACCATTCTTTCTGCATATTCTGTTTATTATGATGCCAAATGCATAGATGTTGCTTGCAGCAATGCCTACATTGTCCTATGGGTATCAATGCAAAATGCGCAACAACAGGGATGGAAACAAATGGGTATTTATAAAAACATGCAGGAAAACAAAATTGGATCCTCTGTAGTAAATCAAGGTCCTGCTTCGCAATTACCGACTATGGATGTTGTCATTCAACAATTACAGAGTCTTTACGAAAATAGATAATAAAAAAACTGGCAAAAAGGTATTTTTGAGATGAGTGCAAAAATTGGTTTGGTCACCCTGAATGCAAGTTACAAACACACAGCTTTTGGTTTGCGTTATCTTAAAGAAAATATCGGTGAATTTTTTGATCTGACAGAAATAATCGAATTTACCATTCACAAAAATCCAGAAGAAATTGTCTCACAACTTTTAGAAAAAGATTTTAAAATTATTGGTTTTGGCGTTTACATCTGGAACACCAAAGAAACCGAGGTCATCATAGACCTTCTTCGAGCTCGATCTCCTGATATTTGTATTGTATTAGGTGGGCCTGAAGTTTCATACGAAACAGAAATACAATCGATATGCAAAAAAGCAAATCATGTCATTTGTGGTGAGGCTGATTTTTCATTTTATCAATTTTGTAAAAACTTTTTTTCACAGAACCCACAACAACAACCTCATATCATTCGTGCAGAGCTGCCATTAATTACAAAAATTAAAATGCCCTATAACCTATACTCTGAAAACGATATACAAAATCGCTCCATTTATGTTGAGGCCTCTCGTGGTTGCCCTTACAAATGTGAGTATTGCTTATCATCGTTAGACAAAAGTGTTCGTAATTTCGATATAGATTTATTTTTGCAAGAAATTAAATCATTGATCGATCGAGGCGCGCGGCAATTTAAATTTATTGATAGAACATTCAATCTCAGCCCAACAATCTCAAGTAAAATTTTAAATTTCTTTTTGCTACACATTGAACTTGGCTTATTTCTGCATTTTGAAATGGTGCCAGACAGATTACCCGAAGAACTGCGCCATCTAATTAGTCAGTTCCCCGCGGGGAGCCTTCAATTTGAAATAGGTATTCAAACTTTCAACCCGCAAGTTGCAAAACTTGTTAGCCGTAATAATGATCTGCAAAAAGTTTCTGAAAATTTTCATTTTCTGTCAATCAACACAAAGGTTCACACCCATGCTGATTTAATTGCAGGACTTCCAGGAGAGAATCTGCAAAGCTTTGCTGCTGGTTTTGATCGATTGTTAGAATTAAAACCAGATGAGATTCAGTTGGGTTTGCTTAAGAGACTCAAGGGCACACCTATCATCAGACACGACCTTTTATTTCAAATGAAATACAACACAAGCCCTCCATTTCAAATCATTTCGACTAAAGACATGACGGCTGATGAGATTGTCAAGATGGCTCACACGGCTCGGTATTGGGATTTGCTTGGAAACAGTGGTCGTTTCAATTCAACCCTGAATGAAATTAAAAATGAGCTGCAAAGAACCAATCGATCATTCTTTTTTTGGCTTTGGGATCTCTCTGATTTTATTTATCCAATTTGGCATCGATCTCACGCCATACCTATGATCGAGTTTTTCAAGGCTCTTCTAGATTACACGGCCCAAAGTACACAGCTTGATAAAATCCATTTAACAAATTTATTGCGTGATGATTACACCAAAAGTGGCGCCATTGAAATTCCACGTTTTTTAAATATTGATGGTGACACAAAAAATTCTAAATCAAAAAATAAAATTGAAACGCTATCTCTACCTAAAAGACAAAGACAGCATCTACAAAATAGCAAAACATAGAACATTGCACACGTGATCACAAAAAAGGTGTGAAAAATATTTTAGAGTGTTTCTAATTCCAAGGCTCTTTGCACCGCAGGACGTGCAGAAATTTTTTGCATATAACTTACGATCTCTGGCCATTGGTTAAGATTCAAATCAACATATTTATGCCACCCTAGACAAGTAAACAAATAAGCATCAGCAGCCGAAAAAGACTCGCCTAACAAATATGAGTTCAATGCCAAATGCGAGGAAAGATAATTTAATTTCAATACAAGATGCTGCCTCATGCCCGCTTTTAATTGAGCATTTCCATCCATCGAGGCAATCATACGATCCGCAGAAAACATGACACCAAAACTTTTATGGATTTCACTGGCTATGTAATTCAACCATTCATTGGCGCGATATCTCTCCCATGTACCCATTCTAGGCAGCAATTCTCGCTCTGGAAATTGATCTGCAATAAATTGCACAATCACCGCGCCCTCAGTTAATATTTTCCCATCATTCGTGAGCAAAGTAGGGACCTGACCTTTGGGATTGATTTTAAAAAAATCTTCTCCGGTCGAGGTTTTTTTAGTTTTCAAATCTACACGTTGAGATTTAAAATTTGCATCACACTCTGCCAATAGAATGTGTTGTGCCAATGAACCAGCTCCGGGACTGAAAAAAAGTTTCATCATAATTATATGCTTCCTTTTGCTCGTTCATATTGTTTTGGCCACCAAGTACTCACGCAAAGAACCTCTGCAGCTGCTAAAGGCCAATGAGGTTGTCGCAATAATTCGCGAGCCAAAAATACAACATCCGCTTTTTTATCTAAAAGAATTTGATTTGCCTGCTTTGCATCTGTAATCATACCAACGGCGCCAGTCATAACCTGTGCTTGTTGTTTGATCGCATGGGAAAACGGCACCTGATATCCAGGACCAACCGTGATTTTTTGCATTGGTGACAATCCACCCGAAGAACAATCTATTAAATCTACATTATATTTTTTTAGCTCGTTAACTAACAAAATACTTTGTTCCAAATCCCATCCACCCTCAACCCAATCCGTTGCTGAAATCCGCACAAACAATGGCAAATGCAGGGGCCAAACCTCTCGAACTGCTTTTGTTACTGCAATTGGTAAAGAAAAACGATTTTGCAAACCTCCGCCCCAACGATCTTTTCTTTGATTGCTAATTGGCGATAAACATTGATGCAATAAATATCCGTGCGCCATATGCAATTCAATAACTTCAAAACCTGCTTGTAGAGCAAGGCTTGCAGAATTTTTAAAATCAGAAATTACTTTTTCAATATCAGACTCACTCATTGCTTTGGGCTGACTGTAATCACTGGAATATTTTATAGCACTAGGAGCTACAATTTCCTCAGCCACATCTGAAGCCGCCTTGCGTCCGGCATGTGCTAACTGCAATCCAATCTTTGCACCCTGAGATTTTGCAAAACGCACGATTGGCATTAATTTTTCGGCTTGTGTTGAATTCCATAAACCAAGATCACGGATAGATATACGTCCCTCTGGTGACACCGCTGTTGCCTCAAGCATCACCAAGCTGACTCCACCAACTGCCATCGAACCATAATGAACCATATGCCAGTCTTGAGCTTGCCCATCATCAGTCGCTGAATACTGACACATTGGCGATAAAAATATACGATTTCTAAAAACAATGTCTCGAATTTTCAACTGATCAAACAACATATATATTAATTCCCTTGTGGTTTATGCAAATAATCGCTCGCTACTTTTTGCGCTGTCATTATAATGTCTAAACCTTGGTTATTAATAATCTCTAGGATATTAATAACTTTTTGGTACGATGGAGCATCAGACTCACTACCAAATGAAAATTTCAATCTATCATCCTCTGACGAATTCATCTCAAGATCAAAAAAGATCAGACTGTTCAGCTTTTGAATCGGAACAAGTTCTAAAACAAAACGAATACCCGTTTGATTAAACAACGTGTTTTTCTTCAAACCAACAAAAGCACGTAAGCGCTCGATTGGGTCTATGTTAGAATTATCAGCTATAGACAAGGCCCTTGCAATTTCTCGAACCTGATCTTCAAAAGAAATAGATGCTAATTGTTTGACATCATTATCCTCAACAACAGGGCGTTTATATATCTTATCTGCTTCTAGCTTTTCGACATAAGAAATATATTTCGAGTAAAGCTGCTCTTGAGTTAACGGCGGCAATGCACGAATGAACTCTGGAGATAAAACTAATTTAGAACGATAACCAACTGCATGTCTTATTTTGTTCGAATTTCCCCACTGTTCAAAACGAATTCTTTTATAAACTAACGGTGGGAGTGTTGCAGCTAAATGTTTTTTTGTTTTTTCAAAATCTTCGGCAGAAAATTGCTTATCTTTCGGTTCATTGGAAATCACAATACCTGCAACCTTTTTATTTTCGAAATTTTGATCCGAACTGAAAACAGCTGTTAACTGTATCCTTTGACTTAGCTCCCAATAGTCTAAACCAGCAGCTTTATTGTTCCCATAAATTTCCGAATCAGCATGATAATATGAAGCCTCTTCTGTCGAACTGAAGCTTGTAATATCGTTTTGCCCACTGTTGCTAGAGCCATCAAAACTGAAAAGCTTAGTCCCCAAATGTAGATTAAAATTCTTACCCAAAACATGATTCGAACCTTTAAATAATCTTATTGCAGAAAACTCACCATTATTTTCGTTTTGTTTAGCAATAGATTCCGCAACAACCAAATCCAAAGGCTCAATGCTAGTTTGCAAATTTTGTTTCATTTTTTCTGCATTTTTAGCAACATTTTTTCGAAAAAAAGTAACCTTTGGTGAAGCCAGCTTTGTAGCCTTGCTTATATTTCGAACTGACGACAAGACTTCGTCATATGCTCGTGCAACCTGTGGCTTTGATAAATCCAAAATATAATCTGCCATGAATATTTGATCATTATTTTGTGATAAAGAAAATTGCACCGGGCTCAGCTTTAACAATTTAGTTACTCGCTTATTGATGTCGCTGACAGGGGTGAGACTGAGCACGCCTGAATATTGCGAATCCACACTAAGACCAGAGCTCTTGCCATTAACAAAAACTAGTTTTAATTGAACTTTTGTTTCAGATAATTTGGCAATATGAATCTCAAACAAACCACTCAAACTGTAGCCAATATTTTTTTCTAAAGGTAACTTTTCAAATATTCGCGAAGCTTGATCATAACCCATATTCAAGGTCATCGGCAGACGCATTGAAAAATAATCTCCAGGCACCATCTTGCTTAAAGCTCTTTCCGCATCTAATGGCATATATTTTGTAATGTGCAGAAGGTTTTTTAGATAAGTCATATCCTTTGTTGCCGTCAATCCATCTAAGTATTGTTTAATAAATTTGCATCGTATTTCGCTATCCAAGCCTGCGCCTAATCCCGCATCCGATAAGCTCGCCGGAAATAAACTAAGACCTGGGATATCGCCTGATGAAAAGAAAAATTCATCTGTCCGACTTATTAAACCTTCACGATACGAAGGTTCGACATCAAATCTCCAACCAGCTTGCAAACCCAATGATTCCATAAATCCAGGATCTGGCAAAGCTACCTCGCCACCAACGCCAAATCTTTCGATCAATCTTGCTATCATTTTTTTATCAGGATGAACAAATTCATGTGCCACTTGCGCTACTTGTTGGATCTCGCTAACGGCCATACTCGAAGATGAAACTAAACTCATAAATACAAATGGTACCGATATTTTTTTAACAAGAATGAATCGAGAAAATACATGATTCTTTGGTTCTGACATTTTAGTCTCCTGACATCTTCAAAGTATTGGGAATTATCAACTAATAACTCCCGTACAATAAAAGTGCCAAAATGAGACAGTTAACGAGCTCTTTGCGCGAGTTTGGCAAGAGACATAACAACTATATTAGGCAAAACAACATATTTGGTTACATGGTGATTAAAAGTTCGACACTAGGATGCTGGCACTTCTACCACAATAAAAGTCACATCATCTTTAAGCGCGGATTTACCACGATATCCATTCACATAGGCTAAAAATTCTTGCTTCAATTCAGCTACTGGTTCTGGCCTTTCAAACAAACT
>CAZMVK010000048.1:0-21658 GCA_964569545.1 uncultured Bdellovibrio sp. | reverse complement strand
TATGTGGTAGTACTTGGTTTTTGCAAATCGATCACAAACACAGTCGGTGGGCTGGCGGAAATAACGAAATCAAAAATGCTACCGTGCTTTGCTCTCGGCATAATAATTTAAAATATCGCAAAGAAGTTCAAATAAATGTAATCAACCATGCAAAATAACTTTACATAGAAAATATTAAAAATTCACTGAGCTATGATGAATATCTATAACTTCACTTTTCAAGAAAGATTCCAGCTTGAGGACGATCTGATTTTTGCTGACACAGAAACGGACGACAACTTTGTTTGCAACTCATTACAATGAATTGACTGCACTCAATGGTCAATTCGATAAGTGAATCAAAATGAGATTGGGCGAGCCTTTAAACGTCACTGTCAAAAGTTTAGACAGCATGTTGGTGATCTATAGGTATCTAATCTCATTTGGTTATGGAACTAAATTCGCATTGTCTTAACTTAGGAAGATAGCCTAATTAACAATTTAGGTTCTTCTGTATTTAATAATAGGTCTAATAGGCAGGTAACAATTTTGGGAGTTGAATTTGTCGATCGCTGATTTGTTTCGTAAATCATGTGAGATTTTTCCTGAATCCATAGCGGTGTCTATGGGTGTTCAGCAATGGACATATCGACAATTAGATGCTGAATCCAACCGCTTGGTGGATCAGCTGAAATCTTTTGGTGTTGTACGCGGTGATATTGTAGCCATAAGTTTTTCTCGTGGATTTGAGCAGATTTCAAGTTTGTTGGCTTTGCTTAAAATGGGTGTCGCCTATTTGCCATTAGATGCTGATTATCCGACAGATCGTTTACGATACATGTTGGCTCAGTCGCAAACGAAATTGTTACTGACGCAGAAAAAGTACGTTTCATTATTTTCAGATTTAAATATTCATATTGCCACTATAGAGACTGTAAAGAAGACGAATTTTGTTCATGAGAATCTAGCTACTGAACTGCAAATTTCCGCAGTGAAACCTTTTTCTCTTTTTGCAGCAGAGAATCGTCAAGTTTTACCAAAAGACTGGTCACAAATAATTTATGTTCTTTATACCAGCGGTTCGACTGGAAAACCCAAAGGTATTGCCATGGGTGAAGCTGCTTTGGAAAATATGATTTCGTTGCAAAATGAACAGACAAAGATGGGTAGAAATTCTGTGACATTACAGTTTTCACCCTTAGGTTTTGATGTGCATTTCCAAGAAATATTTTCGACTTGGTCTATGGGTGGTGAGTTGGTCCTGATTTCAGAAGAAGATAAAAGAAATCCGACCTTCTTGTTGAAATTGATTGAGCAAAAGAAAATCAATCGTATACATATGCCTTATGTTGCTCTTAAAAGTTTATGCGAAACTGCCAATCGATTAAATGTTTATCCTCAATCCATTCGAGAAATCACTGCTGGCGGTGAGCAATTAAAAATAAATAATACATTAAGAACATTTTTTGCTAAGATTCCAAACTGTGTTTTGTTTAATCAGTATGGTCCTACCGAAACACATTTAGCAACAACTAATCGTTTGGGTTCTCTGGCTGAGGGGCATGATCCTGAACTGTGGCCAGATCTGCCCAGTATTGGTTACCCAGTAGGGAACTATAAACTATTAATATTAGATGAAAAAATGCAGCCGCTAGCTGTTGGTGAAACAGGGGAATTGTATATAGGCGGAGTTTGTGTAGCTTATGGTTATTTGCATGCGCCAGAATTAACTGCTGAAAGATTTTTGCAGCATAAAGAGTTTGGTTTGATTTATAAAACTGGTGATTTATGTAAATACAATTCCGATGGTCAAATTACTTTTTACGGACGAATGGATTCGCAAGTTAAAGTTCGTGGCTACCGTGTTGAAATTTCCGAGGTGGAAACGGCAGTTAATAAATGTGTTGGTGTCACTCAATGTATGGTCAAGTTACATACTGATGATAACGGGGCCGTGTTGTGTGCATATATTCTTGCGCAAAATAATTTTAATATAGAATTTGTTAAAAATGAAATATCAATGTCCTTGCCTGAATACATGGTACCCAGTTTATATGTCTTGATCGACAAGTTGCCAGTGACTCCGTCTGGGAAATTAGATTATAAATCCTTGCCGTCACCCTTTGCACAACGTCCTATTCTAAGTGTTGAGTTTGTCGCTTGTTCAACGGTGATTGAAAAACAAATTGAAAATATTTGGAAACGTTATCTGCAAATTGAAAAAGTAGGTTTGTATGATAGTTTTTTTGACTTGGGCGGACATTCACTTTTATTAGTCAAAGTTTTATTGGATTTGAATGAGACATTTCATTCTTCGTTAGGAACATCAACAGACAGCGCTTTAAGTTTAGCGGATTTGTTTACTGCTTTAAATATTTCTCAGTTGGCTGAGCTTATTTCGGCAAAATCAGAAAAACAAAAAAAGATACAGTTTGTTGAAAATGAAAAGAAAATACATTCAGTGTCAGAAGCACTGTCATCGAAAATAAGCAATCATGATATCGCAGTGATCGCTATCAATGGTCGCTTCCCTCAAGTCGAAAATATGGATCAGTTTTGGCAACTGTTGGTGGAAAATAAAAATGCCATCGGTAAATTTCCAGCTGATAAAACTCATCCTTCTGTTTTGTCTGAAGATGTAAACAACAAAAATTATGTTTTTGCTAGTGGCGAATTGAAAGACGCAGATTCATTTGATTTTAACTTTTTTGGAATTAACAAACAAGAAGCCGAATCTGTAGATCCACAACAACGAAAGTTTTTAGAGCTTTCATACGAAACTTTTGAAATGGCTGGATACAATACTGTACAAATGAAAAACAATCGTATTGGCGTTTTTGCCAGTATGGGGCCCAGCAAATATTCACAAATTGTATCTATGTATCCCGACAAAGCCAGGTCGCTGGGTGAACATTATTTACAAATGGGATTGGATAAAGATTATTTAGCTACAAAAATTGCGTACAAACTAAATTTAAAAGGTCCTGCTTTGAATGTAAATACAGCTTGTTCTTCGTCACTTGTCTCTGTCATTAATGCAGTTGAAAGTTTACGTTCTGGATTTTGTGATATGGCATTGGCAGGTGGTGTCTCAATTCGTTCGACACCATTGTCTGGCCATCTTTTTAATGAAGGTGGAATTTTATCTTCGTCAGAGCAATGTCGGCCATTTGATCAAAATGCTGACGGCACGATATTCACTGATGGCATCGGCATGGTGCTTTTAAAACGTTTAGATCAAGCTCAGCGAGATGGTGATTTTATCTGGGCTGTGATTAAAGGTGTTGGTTTAAATAACGATGGTGCTGATAAAATGAATTATATGGCTCCAAGTCTTGAGGGCCAAGCACAAGTTATTTCTCAAGCACTAGCTGATGCTGACGTCTCTGCAGAAAGTATTTCATATGTTGAAGCTCATGGTACGGCCACTCCGGTTGGTGACCCGATTGAATTTGCAGCGCTTAAGAAAGTATATGAAAGATATGGCGACAAAAAGAATTATTGTGTTCTTAGTTCCGTAAAATCAAACATTGGACATGCAAACAGTGCGGCGGGTATAGCTGGTTTTATAAAAGCAGTTCTCAGTCTACATAAAGGAATAATTCCCGGAACTGTTCATTTTAAAAATGTAAATGCAAATATAGACTTAAAGAATTCACCATTTATTATTACAAACGAAAATAGACCTTTTGTGTACAACATGACACAAGAAAATAATGACAAAGCTAAATCTGGTGAAAATAACACAGAAGAATTAAATGACAAAAAAACCAATCTAAAAACCAGTCAAAGTATCAGAGCTGCTGTTTCTTCCTTTGGAGTCGGTGGGACCAACGCGCATGTTATTCTTGAAAAATTTGAGAATCCACCAAAGATTGCTTGTGCACAAATGCCAACCAGTATTTTTAGATTTTCAAGTAAAAGTGAAACTCATTTTTCATTGTTAAAGCCTGTATGGATGGATTACTTTTCTAAATCCTTGCCAGGTGACTGGCAGCGAATTGCATATTCGTTACATATTGGCAGGGTTTTATATCAAAAACGAGCGGCAATGGTCGTGAGTTCTGATAAAAAACATATCGAATGGCTGCCGAAAGAAAATACCAGAGAATCTTTTCGTAATGCAAAATTAATATTTGTTTTTCCAGGTCAAGGTAGCCAGTACATTGGCATGGGAAAGAATCTATATGAGTCAGTACCATTGTTTAGAACAATCTTTGATCAATTGATAGATAAAGCTCAAGGATTTACTGAATTAAATATTCGAAAAATATTTTTTTCTAATCAGCAATCTATTCAGGATCTAGAAATAGCTCAGCCAATGTTGTTTATTTTTGAGTTTGCATTGGCAAAATTTCTATTCACATTAGGTTATAAAACAGATGCATTCATTGGCCACAGTCTTGGTGAATTCACTGCGGCAGCATTGGCCGGAGTTTTCGAGTTCACTGATGTGTTTCGTCTATTAGAATATCGTGCAAAATTAATTAAAACATTACCAACTGGGCAAATGCTTTCGGTGGCCTTAACAAAGGTAGAACTTGTCGATTTGATTGGTAATGACAAGCTGGACATAGCAGCTGAGAATAGTTCACGCTCTGTTGTAGTTTCGGGTGCTGATTCTGAAATTGAAAAGTTAAAACAAATATTGAATTCTAAAAATATCGTATTTTTACAAATTAATAGTACACATGCTTTTCATTCTCGTATGATGCAGGAGTTAAAAAAACCATTGCTAGAGTTTTTAAACTCAATCAATTTGCAAGATCCTGAATCGAAAATATATTCTACGATTGAGCCAAAATCGTCTAACTTTTCACTCAGAGAATATTGGGCAGAACATTTATTAAAACCTGTTGAGTTTAAATTGTGTATTGAATCATTGTTGCTTGAAAATTCTTTAGAAAACGAAGGATCGTCTGCACAACCTATCGTTTTTTTAGAAGTCGGTCCCAAACGAGGTTTGTCACAGTTGATTAAAAAAATAACTAATTCCGCTCAGATTGAAAGCCCTACTGCTAAACACAACAACAATATTTTATCAATTTCAATGTTGTCAGACCAGGCTCAAGAGGAAAATTGGTTCATGTATAAGGCAATCGCAGAGCTGTGGGTGCACGGAGTTGACAGTAAAGATCCTGAGCAGTTTTATGCATTTGATGATCGACATCGAATGCCAGTTGCAACAACGGTTTTTGAGAAAAATATGATTTCATTACCATGGAAAATAAATGGTCAGTCTACAGTTTTTGATATGAACGAAAAACAAAGAGAGGATGCGGAAATGCAAATCCCAGCAAATCAACAAAAAATAACAATAATCGATGAATTGGCAAGTATGTTTGGCAATGCAACTGGATTGAGTATTGGGAGATCAGAATCAGATACCAGTTTTTTTAACATGGGTATGGATTCTTTGTTTTTAACTCAGATTGCACTTTTGATAAATCGCAAATGGAATGTGAACATTTCATTTCGCATGTTGATGGAAAAAATAACGACAATGTCTTTGTTGGCCGATTATTTGATTGAAAATTGTGAGATCAAAACTGTGAAAAGTTCTGACCATCAAAATCGTATCGTTAATGATTCACAAAATTCATTTTCTCCTGACCATAATTCTTTGCAAATAAAAGAACCTGTTATTCAGGGTAAACAATCTAGCATAAACAACAGTCGATCTCGTCATTCTGTTTTATCAAACACAATGAATCATAATATTTCTTCTGTGGTTAGCGAACAATCACATTCACAAAGTTCGCAATTAACAAACTTATTTAATCAGCAATTAGAAGTCATGCGTGAGCAGTTGGCTTTGATGCAAAATATATCTAATGTTCAGATAAAAAATAATTTTTCTGAAAATGAAAACGACAACATAAATCATGTTATAATTGAAAAAAATGAGAAACAGCCTCCGGTCCAGACTTTTGGTGCTGGCGCTAGGATTACATTAAAAAAATCATTAACTTTAAATGATGAACAACGAAGAAAAATTTCTTCGTTTGCCCGGGAATACAATCAGCAAACACGACAATCAAAATTATTTACTGAGAAAAGCAGATCGCAACACGCAGATCCACGCGCAGTAACGGGCTTCCGTCCTGAAACAAAAGAATTTGTTTATCCAGTGGTCGTTGAGAAATCTTTAAATCAATACTTATGGGATTTAGATGGGAATCGATATGTTGATATGACCTGTGGTTTTGGATCTAATTTTTTTGGAAATGGCCATTCGCGAATTAAAAAGGCTATTCAAGATCAATTAGAAAATGGAATTGAAATTGGACCACAACATCCACTGACTGCAAAGGTGAGTGAGTTGATGTGTGAAATGACTGGGCATGATCGTGTCGCATTTTGTAATACTGGATCTGAGGCCGTGGTCGGTGCCCTGCGAATTGCAAGAACGATCAGTGGCAAAAATAAAGTTGTGATTTTCAGCGGATCATATCACGGTATTGCGGATGAGATGATTGTCAGAGCACAGGCTCAAGGCATTTCATTCCCAGCTGCTGCTGGTATACCACCTGAAGCTGTAGCACAGGTGAAAGTTTTAGATTATGGTACCGAAGAGTCTTTAAAATATATTTTAGAAAATGCCAACGATATTGCTGCTGTTCTTGTTGAGCCTGTACAGAGTCGTCGGAGCTCTTTTCAACCACATGAATTTATAAAAAGTTTGCGTTTGCTGACAAAAGAAAAAGATATTTGTTTGATATTTGATGAAATCATTACGGGTTTTCGTATTCATGCCAAAGGAGCTCAAGGGTTTTTTAATATCCAGGCAGATGTATGCACCTATGGAAAAATAGTAGGTGGTGGCATGCCTATAGGAATGATTGCAGGACAGAAAAAATATATGGATGCCTTGGACGGTGGGTCTTGGCAATATGGCGATCAATCCTCGCCACAAGTTGGTGTTACTTATTTTGCCGGAACCTTTGTGCGACATCCTTTGGCTTTGGCTGCAAGCAAAGCAGCGCTTGAGGTTTTGCAAGAGGGCGGACAAGAGATGATTGACGACCTAAATTTAAAAGCTAAAAAGTTTATTGATCAATGCAACATAATGTTTGATGAATACGATTTTCCGATGACTATGGATTCGTGTGGCAGTCTTATGAAGCCACGATGGACATCCGAATTACCAGCTTCTGAATTGTTTTTTGCAGCTCTGCGATTTTATGGGGTTCATACTTATGATGGATTTCCTTGGTTTGTTAATTTAGCTCACACCAGTCTGGATCTAAACGAAGTTTTAAAAAGTCTTTGTCAGGCTATTTTAATGATGCAGGATTTAGGATTGTTTCAATCAAAACAGGTGATTTCGTCAGACAAAGTTAAATCTGAAATTTTTGATGCAGAAAAACCACCTTTGTCCAATGCACGCTTAGGAAAAGATAAGGATGGAAATCCGGCTTGGTTTGTCGAGAATGAAAAAGGCAGTGGTCGTTACTCAATCGTTTAAGAGAGTTATTAAAAATGCAAAAAGATTTGCCTGAAAATAACATTTTGAATACAGATTCTCGAATGGAGAAATTAGATCCATTTCGTGATGGCGAGCTATCCTATTCTGGATTGATGACGCCAGAGCAGCGAGAAATTTGGATCCATATGCAGATCGATCCTCAGGCAACACTTTGTTATAACGAATGTGTATCATTAGATCTGGCTGGAGAGTTGAACGTTGAAGCTTTTAAAAAGGCTATAAATTTACTTTGTATTCGTCATGAATCATTGCGTATGACATTTAGTCCGAATGGGAAATTCTTTTTTATCAATAGTAATGCAAAGGTTGATATAAATTTTATTGATGCGACAGAAGATTTTGAATTAAAAACAGCACAAAGAAAAAAAGAACAGGTCGAGAGCCCTTTGGATCTATTAAAGGGGCCATGTTTTCGTATCGATCTCTTGAAAAAATCAGAAACTCAGTGGACTGTTTTATTGTGTTTGCATCATATTATATGTGATGGCTGGTCGATGGCTGTTTTGCTCAATGACCTTTGTTATTTTTATGAAACTCATGCGCACGGCATTGTTGTTGGTGGAGAACTCAGTCAAACAATCCCATTTCGTGAATATGCCGCTTTGCAAATTGATAATAACAGTATACAGAAAAAATCAGCGCAAGAGTTCTGGAACAAAGAAATAAAAAAGAATGGTCATGTAAATTCCAGTTTTGCTAGGTCCATTAATAAGTCGTTTGATAAATTGCAAAATAAATTTCGAACTTTAAAAAGCGACCGATTGGATTTGTTTTTAGAAAAAAACCTGGTTTTAGAGCTAAAATCTAGAGCTAAACAAAGTCATGTCAGTCTTTATAATTTGTCGATGGCATTATTTCAAGTTGTGCTATTAGATCAGTTACGAACAGACAATGAGTCTGCCATTGATACAGTGATTGGTGTAGCCGTTGCGCCACAAGCCAGTGGAATCAATACTGTCGGTCATTTGACACGTTTATTGCCATTTTATCAAAATCTATCTGTGCAGAGTACTTTAAAAACTCTTATTGAGAATGTTCGCAGTAAATTATTCGATGTGATCGATTACCAAGATGTTTCATATGGACAGTTATTGCAGATGAATTCATTGGAGAATCGCAATCCTAATTTGAATCCATTATTTAGTTTGGTTTTTAATATTGACCAACAAGCTCCAAATCAGGGTTTGTTTTTTTCTAAACTGACCGGCCGTTTATCGATAGTAAAAAGATCTTATGAAAATTTCGAAATGTTTATAAATATGGTATCTTTTGCAGATGAGATATCATTCGAAGTGCAATACAATCAAGAGTTGTTCAGTGTTCAACAAGCAACTCAAGTTATTACAAAATTTCAAACAGTTTTAAAAAAGTATTTGCAAAGTACAGAGTCAAATTCTGACATTCTACTTGGTGATTTGCTAGAAGAAGACAAATATGAGAAAGACGTTCAATTTCAACCTCAATCGGCATTACTGAAACATAATAGTTTCAACATTAGCGCAGACTCACAGCAAGAGACAAATGAACGTAAAATTATAAATAACATAGAATATTTAAATTCTCAAAAAAACATAAGTGTAAAAACAAATGAAACTCATCATGATGTTAATTCAGACAACTCATTAATTAATCAAGATGAGTTAAATAAAATTATTCAAATTTCTCAATTGTGGTCCCAAGTCTTAAATCAAGATATCTATTCACAGATTATAGATTCAAAAAGTGACCTTTTGGATGATCATTTTTTTCAAGTTGGCGGACATTCTTTGCTGGCGATTGATCTTTCTCAAAAAATACAAGAAAAATGGAACATTAAATTTTCTGTTAAAGAGGTCTTTTTAAATCCAAGCATTCGTCAATTATCTTCACGATTACAACAGCTGTTGTCAGAACAAACCGTGACTCTGTACAACCCTGAACAAGATGTTAAAGATAGTCTAAATCTGAAGATGATTGATGCTCTTGATCTTAAAGCGAAAAATATGAACACGGAGCCGAAGGCGATAAATAATATGGAGCCGAAGGCGATTAGCAATACAGAGCCGATGCTGAATAATTATCTCGTGCCGAAGACAAAAACTCATTCGCAACCAAACTCAACGACAATTCAAAATCAAACATTTGAATTTAATAAAAGTCGTTCAAACAAACTCAGCATCAACCAGTCGCAAACTGTTTATTTAGAAAAAATGAACCCAGGAACAAGGGTCCATCATCTTCCTGCTGCCTTTCGTATTAAGACCTTTGTTAGGCAGAATATTCTAGAGCAAGCATTAAATCTAATTGTTGAAAATCAAGAGGTCCTACGCACTGGTATTGTTACCGAAAATGGATTGGCTGTTCGAAAGATTTTTTCTGATGTAAAAATACACGTCGAAAGACAGGCGGTTAAAGAAAACGAACTAACCTCAGTTCTACAAGCTGCGACAATGTTCAATTTTGATTTAACAAAACCTCCTTTGTTAAAAGTAAGTATTTATGATCTTGGTGCGCATGATTGTGTTGTGTTTATTTTGGTTCATCATGCTATTTGGGATGGTTGGAGTTTTGATATATTTTTTGAACAATTGGATAAAGCATACAATGTTTTGAGTAAGGGATTTGCTGGGGCATTAGACCTAAGACCTCGGAGTCAATACAGTGATTTTATCGATCACCAAGAAACGTATTTTAAAAGTGACAAGTATTCTGAAGATAAAAAATATTGGCAATCACAATTGCAGCTACCTTTGCAAGTATTGGAATTTCCAGCAGACAAATCACGAACTGAAAATATCAGTTCAGCATGTGCCTCTGCTCAGTTAAATATTCCAATAGAATTACAAAATAAAGTTCGCGAATTTTCTGTCGAATATAAAACGTCATTGTATAATATATTTTTAACAGTACAAAATATTGCATTGGCCAAGTACTGTTCGCAAAATGATATTATTATTGGGTCGGCTGTCCGCGGAAGACCTCAGCAAAAGTTTTCTGATACCTTGGGGTATTTTGTTAATATTTTGCCGATACGAACGAATATTGATTTTGAGCTTAATTTTATGGCTCATTTACAGCGTGTTCAAGAGAAATGTTTGCTGGCATATGATCATCAAGAATTTCCGACTCAGCACATGCTGATGGAGCTAAACAAACAATATAAAAAAAATGATCTTTCTTCGGCAGTATCATTATTTCAAACATTTTTTTCATATCAAGACGTTCATAATCGACGTGGCCAATTTGCTGGAAAAAGTTATTCACAAATAAATGTGGATCGTACAGAGACCTATACAGATATTGATATGTGGATGCGCGTTTCAGAAACAAAAATTGATGGCGGATATGAGTATCGCAAGGATTTATTCTCAACCGTGACAATGCAGCGATTCTGTGAATACTTTGTTCACATTTTGGAACAACTAACTTCTAGTCCAGAAATGCCTTTATCTCATTTGCAGTTACCAAGCAAACATTTGCAGTTACTTGAAAATGACTGGGCACATGGTGAAAAAGACAATCAAGAATTTGTTTCTTTTGTTTCATCTTTCCAATCCATTGCGAGAAAATTTCCTAAAAAAATTGCCGTCATTGGAGATGTTGGTTCAGTAAATTATGAACAGTTAGATTTGTTATCTGAAAAACTAGCAATATATCTGCAAAAACGTGGAATCGGCGAGGGTGATCTGGTTGGATTGTGTCTCAGCCGAAATACAAACCTACTGGTTTCAATATTAGCAGTGATAAAGGTCGGCGCTGGATTTGTACCAATGGATCCGTTTTTTCCTAAAGATAGATTGCAGTTGATGGTCGAAAATTCAAGTGCCCAGTTGATTGTCACTGAGGATAGTTTTGCTCAACTGTTTTCAAATCGATGTGAGATTTTAAATATTCAAGAGTTTAGTAAATTATCAGTAGGCCCCAGTTTGCTGATGAAAACTGAAATAAAGCCAGAGCAGACATCTTATGTGATTTATACATCTGGTAGCACAGGCGTACCAAAAGGTGTCGAGGTCTCGCATTTATCTTTATTAAATTTTATGCAAGCTATGCACAGATTGAACATTGTGACAGAGTCCGATCGGTTGTTGGCTGTGACTACATTTAGTTTTGATATATCAATACTGGAGCTTTTATTGCCATTGTTTTGTGGTGCAACAGTTTGTTTGGCAACCCGTGAACAATGTATGGATGGCGAAGAAATTAAAAAACTCTTACTACAATATCAGGTCACGGTCATGCAGGCGACGCCGACCACCTGGCGGATGTTGTTGGCATCTGGATATGTCAAGGATCAAAATTTACGAGTCTTGTGTGGTGGTGAGTCTTTTCCAAAAGATTTAGCGGTACAATTGTTGGCGGGTTTCCGTGATGTTTGGAACATGTATGGACCAACAGAAACAACTATTTGGTCTACATGTGCAAAATTAGTAAAAGGCAAGCAGATCACAGTAGGTAAGCCCTTGCTTGAAACATTAATTTATATTTTAGATGAAAATATGCAACCTGTACCAATTGGTGTATCAGGAGAGGTTTTTATTTCAGGTCGAGGAGTCTCTACAGGATATTTTTTGCGACCAGATTTGAATAAAACCAAGTTTAAATTCTTAAAAAACAATTCGAAAGCTTTTGCCACTGGTGATTTGGGTCGCTGGACATCGGATGGTGAGCTTATAATTTTAGGACGCTCGGATCGTCAAATTAAAATGCGAGGTTATCGTATTGAATTGGGCGAAATTGAATATCAACTGCGTATGTATTTTGCGGTGAAAGAGGCCGTTGTATTTACATACAGAAATGCCCAACAAGAAATTGTAATCGGCGCTGCTTTGGTGTTGAATCCTGATTGTGTTTTTGATGAAAGAAATTTGCGTCAGTTTTTGGCTCAGAATTTGCCAACGTATATGATTCCGTCATCATTTATGAACATTAATGAGATTCCATTGACCCCGAATCGTAAGGTAGATGAGAACAAATTAAGAGAAATGATTTTATCTGAAAAACAAAATGCAAAAGCTATAACGAAAAACAGCTTTTCTGAGATTTCAGCATCTTCGTCTATGCCTGCAAATACTGAAACATTAAGAAATATTTGGCGTCAGGTATTGAATATTAATGAAATATTAGATGATGATAATTTTTTTGAT
Organism: uncultured Bdellovibrio sp.; assembly: GCA_964569545.1. Classification (GTDB taxonomy): domain Bacteria; phylum Bdellovibrionota; class Bdellovibrionia; order Bdellovibrionales; family Bdellovibrionaceae; genus CAZMVK01. The sequence goes on along the minus strand of CAZMVK010000048.1, from coordinate 9,064 downwards.
TTAGGTGGTTATTCATTGTTGGCTGTGCAATTGGCGACTTTAATTGAGGATCGTTTGCAATTGCAAGTTCCCTTGGCTATGTTGATCAAGGCAAAGGATTTTGCAGAATTTTGTCAAATTGTTGATTCTGCATTGAATCTACGAATAGACGCCAAATCAGAAATTTCAAAAAAGGACTTTCAATTTCAATCACTGATTGAAATTTCTCGTACAGGTGTGAACTCGCCATTACTTTGTTTTCATGGGGTTGGTGGCAATGTTTTAAATTACGTACAATTATTGCCGGCTTTGAAAAATCAGAGACCACTGTTAGCTTTTCAGACTCGGGCTTTGGATGGAATTTCTAGTGTAAGAAAAAACATTGAAGAGATGGCCTCGGATTATATTGTTGAATTACAACAATTGCAGCCTCATGGACCTTACGTATTAGCCGGCGGCTCAATGGGCGGAATGTTAGCCCTTGAGGTAGCACAGCAGTTGATTAAGAGTGGTCAGGTTGTTGAAAAACTAATTATGTTTGATACCTTTGGTCCTGACATTAATTTAAAAAAATATCGTTCAATTCAGCGAGTGCCATTCTTAAGACGTTTGCAATCGGCTTTTCGCTCTCGGATGGCACATGCGGTACGTATGTTGTTTATTGCGTGTTATTCGATGGTCGGCAGACAATTGCCAACAGAGCTGTTGCTTAAGAAAATTCAAAAAGAAAATTATCAGGCATTGCTGCGATACAGACCTGAAGCCTATTCAGGAGATTTGTATCTAATACGCAGCCAGCGAAAAGATGAGGGTGTCTATAGTGATTTGTTTATGGGTTGGAGATCTTGTATAGAGGGCAAGATTTTCGTAACTGAAATTGACAGTTCTCATGAGCAGTTTATTGAAAGCCCCTATTTGATATCTGAATTGAGTGCTATTCTGGAAAACCAAATTAAATAGAGCTCATTTCAAAAACATCGCTTTATCAATCTTGATCAAATTGATTTGATCAAGATTTGAACGTAATCGTAAAATATAAAAAAATCAGACAAACACATCTTTTAAATAGTTTTTAATTGGCTAGATAGGTATTATTTTATTTCAGGCTATTTTTTAAAAGTAAGGTCTAGGTTTAAAATGGCAAATGAAAAACAAATCGTTCTTTCTCATATCAATTGGGTTTAACTGATTATTCATTTAAAAAAATACTCACGACGTAGTTTGTTGGTTTTTCCCGATTCGCATCCTGATGCTGATTCGATATTAAATCCACCACAGGTCCCGCCAAATGGTGAGTTGGATCAGGTGCAAAAAAATATTTTTGAGTCTAGACAAGTGTTTTCAAGCTATATCTCAAAAAGTGTAATTGATATTTTTGAAAAAATCCCTTTTTGGCAGCAAGCAAGTCCGATTCTTTTGGGGTCCTGGGGGCGTGATGAGTTGTGTCCTCAATCTGATATTGATATATTATTTTTAGGCCCAGAAGATATTGTTAAATCTGTCGTCGATAAAATTCAAGAAGCTGGATTTCGTTTGCGTTATCGAATTCCTGAAGATGTTAATGATTGGTCTGTTGGTGTGGATGTAACGGATATTTTAGCATTGTGGCAGGCCAAAGCTGTTTTTTCTGAAACACAATATTTGTTGAGCCAGCAAAAAAGTAAAATATTTAGCTCAATACAATTAAAAAAGAAGATTGTTCGACATTTGTTGTTAGAGAGAAAACAACGAGCGACGCGTTTTGATTCTATTCAAAGTTTTTTGGAACCAAATATTAAATTTGGCGCGGGTGGTTTGCGGGATTTATTTCAAGGCGAAGTCGTGTTAGATTTGTTTCCTCAATGTTTTGTAGAATCTGGGCATGAGCGTGCCATTTTGCAATACTACCGCGAGTTTTTTTTGTTGCTCAGGCAGAAGATGCAGTGGCAGGGTTTGAGTGATATTTTGTTAGCGTCTGAGCAAATTGAACTGTCACGTTGGTTTGGCTTTGCCAGTGAAAAAGAAATGATGCGAGAGATTCATCGTGGTTTGTCTCGAGTTTCTTTTTATAGTGAATGGATTTTGCATACGGCTATCAAGAAAAAAGAACAAAACAAAAAGAAAATATTTTCTTCTTTATTGGGGATGGCAAAGGCTCTTAAGAAAGACTCTTCTATTCTGAATCAATACGAGGTTCGTCTGCAATTAAATAAAGTAGCTGGGTCTACTGGCACGCAAAAGAAATTTCGAGGTTTGTTGTCTCAAGCTGAATTGAATTTGCAACGCAAACAAATTCTTCAAGAACTCTTAGCTCCCAAAACAATTGTTTCGAAAACTCAATTGATCAAACATGATCAGTGGGTTCAATCTGTTTTTCGGTCGCGATTGATTGATAAACTGTGCCCTAGATTTTCACGTCTTGTTGGTTATGTTCAGCATGATCAATATCATCGCTATACGGCTGATGCTCATATTATGCAAGTCTGTCGAGAACAGTTGCGCGGAAGATTGATAAAGGGGCGCATGGCCTCGTTGATAAAAAAAATGTCAAAAAAAGACTGGCAAATCATTGCGTGGACCAGTTTGTATCACGATTTGGCCAAGGGATTACCCGATGATCATAGCAATCTGGGCAGTGACTGGGTCGCGCTAGATTTTAAAAAGTGGCAGATCGACAAAGATGTGATCAAAGAAGTAAGTTGGATGGTACGCAATCATTTACAAATTTCTCAAGCTGCGTTTCGCAAAAATTCACAATCGCCTCAGACCTGGCAGGATTTGCAAGATGTTGATATGAATATTGAGCGAATGTATAGGCTCAGCCTTTTTACGGTGTTTGATATTTTAGGAACCAATCCAGAAGCCTGGACTGATTGGAAAGAGCGGTTGCTGTTGGATTTGATTCACAGATATGAATCTCAAACGGCACAAGGTTATTTGCAATTACGAAAAAGTAAATTGCCAGTCGAATTTTTGTCTGGTGTTGATTTGCAAGTTTTCGAAATGTTTTCTCCAGAATCGCTGCATAAAGATTTGCAAGCGCTGGCCACACAAAAACAGAGTTGGGGTTTGCTTGTCGATAGGAAGAAGAATTTTTGGTTACGTTATTATCAAAAAAATGATGAGTCCGGATTGATGTCGCGTCTGACGACGAATTTGTATTTGCAAGGGGTTTCGATACAACATGCCGTCATTCACACGTTGCCAGAAAACTTTGGCGTCTACGATTTGTTTCAAGTCCAATCTAAAAAATATTCGCGTTCTCAAATTGATAAAATGATTGATCGTTTGCAAAAAATGACTGAGGTCGTAGATCCAGATGCTCAAGCTCAAATCAAATTACCAAAGCTTGAGTACCTTGATTTGCAATCCGTTGGCGAGAACGAAAATATATTCACATTCTCGTTGCGAGGAATTGATCAGAAGGGTTTATTGTTATCTGCAGTTTATCACTTGAAAGAGCTCAATTGTGAAATTTTGTCGGCCAAAGTTCACACCTGGGGTCGGCAAATTGAAGATGTTTTTGAAATCAAACAAAATGATCTGACACGAAATAAAGAATTGTTTTTAAAAAGCCTTAAAGATCGACTGACCTAAAAGGCGGTTAGTTCACGCCAATATAGCTATCAAAATTGCAAACGACTTTTCGTTTGCAAGAACAAGTATAAATATCCTTTGGCGTAGCGGGGAGTGCTGCTGGTGTAGTGATGCTACATTTTTTACCCTCAGCACATTCTTGGTCTGCCTGGCTTGGATCGGTTGTGGTTAAAACTAAATACTGATCTTGCGGGCCAGGGGTCGAGCTTGAACAATCTTTTTTTGTGTTTTGACTGTCAGGTGGAGTACTGGATGTATAATCAATCTTCTTATAAAGTGAACCAGCAGGTGTTGCTCCGCCAGCAGGTGCGGACCAAGCACTGGTGCTACCCAGCAAGTTGCCGCTGCCATCATTGGTCATTACGGCCTTTAACAGCGCAGCGGATTGTTGATAGGCGGCTTGTATGGCTTCTGTTTGATCGCCAACTCCGCTGGATGTACAAGATGTAACTTTTTTGTTCTTATCAATAGTAATAGTGGATAATATTTTTTTATTTCTAAAAGGTAAATCTTTGGTGTCAGTAACTGTTGCATTGCAAATTCCGCCTCCGGCTCCGGGGCTTGCATCGCATGTTTTGATTGTACCTGTCATTCCTGAAAGTCGGAAATATCCCAAGTATTGACCGATATTTGGATCAGGATTTTTATCACCAGATGTGATGACAAATTTAATATCTTTAATAAACAAACCAGCAAAAGAAGTATTTTTTTGAAAAGTCAGATTGTTTCCAGCAGGAACAGAAATATCGACTTTTTGTAGATAGCTTTCATCGCTAGTCGCATTGCTAGGCATGATTTTGTTTGTATCAATAACAGCGTTATTAAATGATTGAATACATATGGCTGGGTCTTGGAGAGCAAATGATAATTCCCGGCTCAGATCTGACATGTCGTTATAAAGAGTAGAGTTGCGTTGCCCTTTGGCCAAGTTTGCATTTATATCCACGGCCAGCAAAGCAATGATCGTAGTAATAGCCAGGCTGACCATTGTGGTTACAAGGGTCTGTCCTTGTTGATTAAACAATAAATTAGGCTTGTGACTATTTGACATGGTCTACCTCATCCATAGACTTATCGGCAAAATGGTCTAGGAACTTCAACAGAAAATCGTCTCACTATAAGACCCAAAAATCATCTGTTTGGCTGAGACTCAAATTGATCCATCGTATTGCTGTGCAAAAAACTAAAGATTTGGACTGGACTGCCGATAAGTCCAGTGTATGAAACACGCAATTAATCAAAATGGCTTTACATTAATAGAAATCATTATAGCCGTTGGTCTTTTGGCTTTTGCGACATTAATTAGTGCGGCGTCTAGTCTGCAGCTTTTTCGTGAACAACAAAAAATACAGTCTTACGAAGAGCAGATGTCTTATGCAACTGATGTCGAAAGACAATTTAGAAGCCCACAAAATTGCAAAGCAATTTTAGAAAAATATATCCCTTCATATTCAGCGACAAGCGCTGGAAAAACTGAAGTGGCACAAAAATTAATATCGCTGAGCAATTCAGAAAATACAGAGAGCATTTATGAGATTCCGGTTGATCCTGAAAACATCTCTGTGATCAGAGATACGGCATCAGCATCTACGGCAATTCCTATAGTTACTACTCCTGGAGCTAGTCAGACAATTTCGGCTGGAGCTGGAGGGGCCATTAATGGCGGAGCTGGAACGGTGACTACCAAGAAGAGTTTGGGTTTTTCTTATGGTGGTAAAAAAATAAGTAATCAGCGAATGAGTGTATTTAATATCACACCAATCGATGGTTTAGATGCTCGTGGTATTGGTTATCTTGATGTTAAGCCTATGCCTTATAAAATTTTGGAAGCACATTTTTTTTACACAGTTGGAGAGGAAGATATCTCTAAAATCACCGAAAAACCTATTAGCATTTATATCACTATTGATGAAAAGGGATATATGACAGAGTGTTCGTCGCGGGCTTTGCCCAGCGTTGGTGTCATGAATCGTTTTTGTCAATCTTTAGGAGTTGATTATCGAATTGGTTTTGACAATGACAAACGAGACATCAATGGAAACGCCAGCATGAAATGCATGGTTCCTGCGTATAACGTTCCGGCGACTCAGTTGTTTGACGTTTCTGGGGGGGGATCTTTTCAAGAACCTCGAGCAGATTATGCTTTTGGAACTAGGCAAGTAAAGCCAACTCAATACATTTCTTTGAATGAAAGTCTTTGTGAGTTTGGTAAACGTGGTTTTAAAGGCATGAATAGATACTGTATTCAGGCGGCACAATGAATTTAAAAAGACTAAAATCAAATGCTGGCTTTGGAATGTTAGAAGGAATTGCTGCTATTGGACTTACCTTTATATCAACATATTTAATTGTTTCAGCTATCACAGGCGTAAATAAGAACATGCAGAAAACAATGACGAGTCGGCAAGGAACTCAGCTGAAAACGCGGTTACAAGAGCTCACCACCGAGGCCTTTCGATGTTCTTCTTTGTTTAAAGGATCAGACGCTCTTGCAATTCGTACAGCACTAACTAAGCTTTATCGATCAACATCTGATGTTGAAACTGTTGTCGTCAGTGAAAATTTCAGTCAAAAAGCAGGTATCAAAACCGAATTGATCAAGATAAAATCTGTTAAATTTGAGAGACAAATTGTATTAACAAGTTCGCAAGCTCAAGACACTGGGATCGATAGTGGTGAACAGATGAATATAATTATTCAAACAACTTTTGAGATTGTGAGACGTATTCAGGGGACTGAACAGCCTGGCCTGAATGGGCCGGTTTATCAAGAGGTTACTGAAACTCTCTCCATGCCAATACATTTTAATTTATACGCAAGTGGAGATGCTATGTTGAATTTGCGTTCGTGCAATAATATAGAGACAATTTATGACGAGCAAGCCGCGCAGTTGTGCAATAGTTATGATGGGATTTTTTCGAATGGGACTTGTCGTTTTGCTCGCTTTGCTCGTGATTTTAACAATAAAGATGAATTCAGAGATTTATCCGCTGACGCTGAATCTGAAAGTCTAAGTTTTGAAGACACCCTTTGCTATTTAGATAATTTAACCATACGTGCGCTGTCAGATTCCGAACAAAAGGTCTATTCAAATGATCGTAAAACTATTTTTTGTCGTTTTCCATCAGGTGTAAAAAAAGATGAGTCTCCAAACGAAATTCCTAAACGGTATATAAGTGCTTTCGTTCAAAAGTATTTTCCTGAGGCCGCTGTTGCATTGCCAATTGGCAGCGTAGAGGGCTTTGCGCCAAAAGAGGTGATCAGTGATACATATAAACAATAATTTTTTTAGAAGTTCTATTCTGCGAAGCTCTAAAGGTCAAGCCAGCTTGGCAATCGCCATCACTCTGGGTATTACATCAGCCCTTGTTGTTGGTCATTTGATTAACGAACATCAATCTGTTAATTCAAATGTGTTAATTCAAAAAACTATAAAAGAAAAAGAACAAGCATATGCGCAAACAATAAATTTTTTAAGTAACAAAAAAAATTGCAATGATACATTTGGTGAAAATATATTTGATAATTTGGGTAAGGGCAAAAGTACTGACAATGCGCAAACTGATGTTTCCACCCGTAAAGCGCTGAGTAAATCCTCTAAATTTAAATTTGAGACTTGGTCTATTGTTCCTGACGAAGAGGCCGTTGACTCAAATATTGATCTTAGTCTGCGCGATTTAGCCGTCAACCCCAAAGTCACGGTGAAATATAGACGTGGCAAAATTTTGCTGACTTCGATGGTTAAGCCAGAAAGTATCAGTCAAGAAAACTGGGACAAAATCAATCAATTGACGAGCAGCACAAGCAAGGATTCAAAAAACAGTCTTTATATCATCAGTACACAATATCAAATTGGCACAAAAACAAAATCTGGCGGTTGCAACGTCGTTCGTGCAGAGACTGTTGATGACGTCAATAGCGTCGTAAAAAACAGTTGTCTAAAAAATGGCGGAGTCTTTGATTCTGGTGTTTGCAAATTGAAATCAGCAATAATTGACAACTATGGGATCGAAGATACCGCTAATACAGAAACAAATTTTAGCCTTGCAGATTCTGTGTGCGATGTCGAACAACAGCTTTTAAAAAATCAAATGTATCAAATGAAAATTTCTGTAAAGACTGTTCCTGCAGTAATTCCTGAACAAACTATATATTTAGGTTTAGGGTTTCCCGGGCAGGTGGTCGGCACTGAGAGGTATTTTAATGGAATTGTTCCTGTCTTTGCTAGTTACAAGAATTTTGGAGACGCGATTTGCGCAGCCGCGAATGGGGTGTATGAAAGAGGCGTAGATTTTATGGGGACTTGGCCTGTTTACTGTAAGATTCCTGCTAGAAATGTTGTGAATCAAGTTTCAAAAGAAGTTGCTGGCAATAAAAATATTGCAATGACAATGTTTTGTAAAAAACCAAAATGGGGTGGATGTCAATATTCAGATAGCTCTGGTCAGACTCAATTTAAAATGAATGGCGAAGAATGGTGGGATGAATCTGAAGAATATAATAACAGCACATTGCCCGTCGCAATCACGGAAATCTTCAATAGAGATATTCGAATTAAAATTCATCAATCAAGCATCACTCAAGATGATCCACTGTATGAGCTCGATAAGAAATTGATATCCTATTTGCAACAAGAAAAAGAAGCTTCAAATAAAAAGAAGATAGAAAAACAAGTCATTTTAACTCATGTTTCTAAGTCTACGTTCGCAGATCTGGGGTGTGGAAACTCGGCAAAATATTTTGTTAACAAAAGATGTAATTCTGGACAGATGGATATTAAATATATTGATGCATCTTCAAAACAAAAAGTAAATGGGTCATGCCAATATGTTGTTTCGGCACGTTATAAAGCGCCAACTGTTGATGATTTGAAAAATAAAAAACTCACCAGCATTGCTGATCTATTAGATACAAGTAGCGAAAATCTCAATCAGCTGACAAACACCAATGAAGCCTATGATTCAATCGCCTTGCTGAAAGAATTTAAAACTCAACTTGATGAAGCAGTAGCAAGGGCAAGAAACTGCAGCCAAAGCGGAGAAATAAGCCTTGAATGTGATCGCAGCGCAGCTGCCTTGAAATCATATCTCAAAAATATGGAGCAAGCTTTAACAATACAAAGAGTTCTTTTGCAAAAAATCTATGAAAAAATCGCAGATCTATCTGTGGGAATGTTTACAGCTTATCAAGATTCTTTGCTTTCTACCGTACCGGTTAGTAATCAGAATAATTTATCGCCAGATGCTAAGTTAAAAATAATTAATAATAATTTTGCTAAAATATCTGAAATCAAAACGGCACTTGATAACGTAATCGGTGGAACTTGGCCTACTGCAGTTAATCAAACTACTGATCCTTTGAAAGCTAATGATAATACATTAATCATGATCAATACCTTGGTTAAAAGAGTTGCAGATTTCGATACATCTGCGACGGCAGAGCTGCAAAAACAGAAATAATCTGCAGCCTATGTGACCCAATAAATATAGACCTGTCAAAAAGTTCAACA